>NZ_DBLYGC010000002.1:0-186047 GCF_056818865.1 Butyribacter sp. | reverse complement strand
GAAAGCAGGAGATTTTGTTAAAAAACCTCCCACAAAATCAATCAAATTTAAAAGCCAATGGAATTTACTCTTGCACTGGAATTTACTTTTTCAAGTCAGCACTTTTTTATTTTATTTTTTTATTGCCTGATTTCAGGTTATTATACACTAAAAACGAAGACCTGATAATCTTTTTTACCGGGGTCAAAAAACTTTGCCCCGGCTGATACTATTTACTGTTTTATTTCCATGCAGCTTTCATCCAAAAATTCTAAGCCCTCTCTTTGTCTTGTTTTTTTCTTTATTCTTTTTGTCCGGTTTTTCCTTCGTTTTAATCTGCTTTATCTGGCATGTTGCCGCAACCTCTTCTACCCCCTGCTTTTTAAGCTTGTCCAGAATTTCCTCAAGCAGTTTTGTCTGCTGTACTGATACCTCGTCTTTTTGCATCATTATATAGTTAAGTTCTTTCATTAACTTTGTTGATACATTCTCTGATATTCGTTCCTCAGATTCCTTCTGCCCTTCCTCTACTACTTTCGTTATCATTTTTCTCAAAAACATCTCGAATTTTCTAATTTTTTCCTCTGAGTCTGCCGAAATCTCATGCGTTGCATTTGTTCTCACTGTTTTTACCGCAGATGGATTTATTGCAACCACGACGTTATCATTTGCATTTTTCCGTGGTACATTTTCTTCTTCTTCCTGTACCTTCTGATTCAATTCCTCCCTAAGCTTGTACAACTCATTTGGATTCATCTTTCTTATATTATCTATATCATGTACAATCAATTTTATAGCTTTAAGCAAAAATCCCTGTTCTTTTAAATCCTTCACATCCCTCAACACCTTTATATCTCTGTCGGTATAAAATCTATGCCCTTTGGAATTTCTGTGTATATTTAATCCAAGCTCCTCCTCCCAATATCTTAAAACGTGATTTTCAACCTCAACCTGTCTTGAAGCATCTGAAATGCTATATTTCTTCTCCATAAATTCCCTCCATTACTTCTTTGAACAGCTCAAGTTCTTCCTGCCCGTATTCATTATCTTCACTTTTATTATTTCTTCCTGCCAAAATTTCAACATTTTCTTCTGCTCTGCTTTCTTTAGCCGCTTTATCTTCAGATATCTGTGATATTGCTTCATTTCCATCTGCATCCTGATTTTTAGTCTGTAAAACACCTCTGCTAAGATGTGGTTCAAGTGTGTTTTCCAGATAATCATATAACTGTGCCTCAAGCAACTCATCCTTTTGATTTAACTGTAAAAACAGTTCAGAAACCCATATTGCAAAGGTTACTATGAGCATAACAGCAGACATTTTTATGTACCACTCTCTGTTAAACTTTTCATAAAATCCGCCTATCATATATACAGTATAGATTATTCCCGTAAATGCAAAACCGTAAATTCCTGTGTTCTTCAAATTATAAAGACTTATCCCTGCGTATTTTACATCTTTCATCTGCATAAGAACCAGACTTTTAGTATCATTTATTTTAAGATTCATCTTATATGTAGTTTCATATTTGCACACCATATTGCGCATCCATTTATTCTTTGTCGTAGAAATCTGTTGTGCCTGATGTAAAAGCCCCGTATATATATATGCAACTACACTTTTTATAAGTATAGTCACTCCTCCTGCTATAAGCATCAGAAGCACACCATCATAATTTTTTAGAAAATACGTCATGTTTTCCCTCCAATCATGTTAATCTTCAATTTTGGTACCATATATATATTAAACCGCCGCTAATAGCTTTTCCACCTTAATCATGCGTCATATAGCTTAATTTTTCGACAATTTGCGTCTGCTTATCAACAAATAGTGACAGCGTTAAGTCCCATAATATTTTTGACCATACATGTTTGTTATGCTATTATAGATAATATGTTGATGATAAGGAGCGTTTTGTTTTTATGATAAATTCACTGAATGAAATTTTCAGTCTGATGCAATATCAAAAAATAACATTAAATATACCCGGAATTTTTCTAAACGTAAAAACGAGTGCTGAAAGCACACTCGCTATAGTAACCGTAGATGAACAATCCGGAAATATATATACCAAAGAACAATTTGAGAATATTTCTTTACAGATAAGAAACTTTATCCAAAACAATAATTGTTTACGATACCGTTTTTTATACATTATCATAAGTGATGATGACAATTGTATAAAACGACTACTTAGTAATGATGTAAGTTATTGGCGGATAGTTCCGTGTGCAAACAGACTTATGATATTTGAAACTGCATGTGATGATTTTCTTGTACTTAGAGAACCCATCGAAAATATGCTCCTTCAAACTTCAAAAAAATCAGATTTAAATGACAGCACATCTATCTTTGACAAAGAAGTCAATGTACGGCTGGCTGTTATGAACATTGGAATTATTGTTCTCAATGTCATAATATTTATTGTCATATCAATCTTATCGCCTCCCGGTTCTGATGACATAAGTGATAAACTGGCACTTGACTGGACTCTTGTCATAAACCACGGTGAATTTTATCGTCTCCTGACATGTATGTTTGTACATGCAGGAATCGACCATATATACAATAATATGATTGTTCTTTTATTTATAGGAAGTTATTTTGAACTTGCAATAGGACGCATGAATTATATTATAGTCTATTTTTCATCAGGTATTATTGCAGGTCTGACTTCAATGTTTTATAATATGTCAAAAAACAATTATGTTCAGTCAGTTGGAGCATCAGGTGCTATTTTTGGCATAATAGGCGGCATGACTGCTATTATTTTAGTCAAATATATTCACAAGCATAACCTTGATCTGAAAAAAATAATATTTATTGCATTTTTAAGCTTATATAGTGGTTTTTCTAGCCAGGGTGTAGATAATGCAGCACATGTAGGCGGTTTTATTTCGGGATTTTTGATTTCCTTTATAATTTATTCAATACGGACAGTCAAAGAAAAAAGAAATGTTTCAAGATAACTGCCTAATATATAGAAATGAGGAGAATTATGACAACGATAAATATTTATTACGGTGGACGAGGTCTTATAGATGACCCTACCATTTATGTCATGGACAAAATTTCAAAAGTTTTTGATGAATTGAATGTAAATGTAAATAAATACAATTTATATGAAGATAAAAGAGGTATATCCGTACTTCCAAAAACTCTCAAAGAAGCCGATGCCATAGTTATTGCAGCTTCAGTGGAATGGTTTGGAATCGGCGGACTTTTACAACAGTTTCTCGATGCCTGCTGGCTTTACGGAGACAAAGAAATCATTGAAAAAATATATATGATGCCTGTTGTTCTCTCCACTACATACGGTGAAAAAGAAGCACAGCAAAGTATCACAAAATCCTGGGAAATTCTTGGTGGTATAGCTTGCGACGGTATATGCGCATACGTCAGCAATTCAGTAGATTTTGAGACTGACCCAAATTATGGAATGCTTATAGAGAAAAAAACAGAGAACTTTTACCGCACATTTACTAAAAAATTAGTCACATTTCCATCAAGCAGCAATGCCGTTATAGAGACATCACAGACTGTAAAACCAATGACACTCACACCTCAGGAAAGTGAGGAACTTTCCATGTATGTCTCTGATGACAATTATGTAAAAAAGCAGAAAGAAGATATTGAAGAACTTACGCAGTTATTTAAAAATCTCATGGATGATGACTCAGCAAATGAGGCAGATGTAGAAAAAAACGGCTCAGACAGCCTTTTCTCTAATTCAGGTACAGAAAATCAGGAGTCCGATATTGACACCTCTGCTCTTATCTCAAACATTTTAAACAAAGCAAACAGCGATGATGAATATATAAATGCATTTAAATCGCATTTTAATCCTATCCCAGGCATGGCATTATCATTTGCTCTATCTATATCAGACCAAAATCGTACACTCGTCCTTGATATGGATAATTCAAAACTAAATTGCTACTACGGTGAAAAAGAGGACGCCACAGCCACAATAAAATCAAACCACATTGTTATAGACAGAATAATTTCCGGTGAGGTAAGTCTTCAGGATGCATTTATGGCGGGTTCACTCACAGCTAAAGGCAACTTTAACATACTCAAATCATTTGACAGAATATTTAATTTTTAACTTTTATAATTTTATAAAAAATAAGAAAGGAAGCTTTTAAAATGAAAAAACATATCGACGACAACTGTATTTTTTGTAAACTTGCAAACGGACAGATTCCAACAAACTCAATCTATGAAGATGATGACTTTAAAGTAATTCTTGATGCCGCACCGGCAGCCAAAGGACACGCCATCATACTTCCAAAAACACATGCAGCAAACCTCTTTGAACTCCCTGAGGAATACGGTGAAAAAATATTTGCCATAGCTAAAAAATGCGGAAAAGCAATCAAAGAAACATATAACTACGACGGCTTAAACGTACTCCAGAATAACGGCGAGGCAGCAGGACAGACAGTATTCCACCTCCATGTACACCTCATTCCAAGAATGAATGACGATAAAATCAACATTAACTGGCAACAGGGAGAAAGCACAGACGGAGAAACAGTTGCAGAAGAAATTAAAAAGAATATATAAGATAATCTTAACGCAAAAATTGATATAAACTTTCCGACTCATGGACGGCTCTCGCCTCGAAGAATATCAGTAGCAGTACATAAGTGTGCAAAAAACGCACACTAAGTACTGACTGATATACTAACGCCATTCGCTGAAAAGTTTATATCAATTTTTGCTGTTTACATTTTTTCATTTTTTAAAACATTTATTATACTACTAAAATGCTTATCAAATAAATAAGAGATTTTTGATAAAACAATTATTATACTTCTAAAATGCATATCAAATAAATAAGGGATTTTGATAAATGAATGTAATACTGTAGAATACTTATGAGAAAACAGCAGGAAACGGTTATATATCTTTGACAAGGGGTGTTGAATGGCAGTCAGTACTTAGTCAGCGTATTTATGCTGACTTATGTACTGCTACTGGCATTCTCCAAGGCGAGAGCCGTCCCCGGGCAAAAATATATAACCGTTTCCTGCGTTACTCATGCGTCCGTTCCCCATGCGTCCGTTATTCACTTATCAAAAGCCCACTAAGCCTTAAAGCCCCTTGCCGCCTCATTATCCATAAACACCTCATTGAGTGTTCCTTTTCCATAAGTCAGTCCGGCATATACCTGCTGTGAATTTTGTACTACTGATTTCGACGTATCCTGTTTTGCCACCTCTTCAAATGCCTTGCAAAGTTTTCCCATATTTTCTTTGACATTATCCAAATTTACAGGTTCTCTCTTAACTATTGATGCCGTGAGCTGTTTATTTACAAATGAGTATATATTGTGCAAATTGTAAGAAAGTTCATATTTGAGGTCAAGACTTCCTCTGAGTTCACTTACACAGCCTTTTGCACTTTTCAGATACTTCTCTGCTTTTTGCAAGTCTCCACTTTTAAATCCTTCCTCCGCCTGCTCTATGCAATAATCAAACATTTCAAAAACAATCACTACAAGTTCGCTTTTGTTTGCCTGTGATATTCTTGCCGTAAATCGTCTCTTTTCTTCTGTTGTCAATTTTGTATCACCCTCTCTTTTTATATGATTGCAGGGCTCAAAATACCTTTTGGCCCCAACGGCTTTATATTTGTTTATATAATTTTACCGACAGCTTTTACACTGTCGGTAATAATTTGAAACACCATAATATAGCAAAAGTTTAATTTTCGTTGTACTGGGAATATCTCAATTCTACATTCCCTGAAGCAGGCTCATAATCGTCTGAGGTCTGTTGTTTGCCTGTGAAAGCATTGATGTTGATGCCTGCTGTAATACTGTAAGCTGCGTATATTCTGTCATCTCACTTGCCATATCAGTATCAATAATTCTGGACATTGACTCTGTCATATTCTCACCAAATACATTCAAACTTGAAACTGTCGTCTCAAGACGGTTCTGATATGCACCAAGCTCTGCACGGGATGACGATATCTGTCTGATTGCTGAATCGGCAAGTGCAATTCCGGTAGATGCACCATAATTCGTACAAACATTTAACAGATTTTTACCATCTTCATTTCTAAGACCAAGAACATCACATGAAACTGTCGGAAGATCCATATCAAGTGTCTGATGCTCATTTGCTCCAATCTGAATTGTCATAAATCCGGCATCATAGACATCAAAAGCAATGTTATTGTATGTCTTAGAACTTCCATCAGTTGTCGGAAGTTCAACATTCATCTCAAATCCATCATTATCTATGATGTTTATTTTATTTCCTGATGCGCTTACTTTTGCATTTGCTGTAAATCCCACTCCGGTTTGTACAGTCTTTAATTCCACCTTTGCATCCGTTCCTCTTCCATCATCAAGTTTAGATTTGCTTCCGTCAGCAAATCCTACTTGTACATAGTAATCATAACCTGCAACATTAGAGGTCACAGTTTCTTTTGCCGTGTCGTAAGAAAGATTCATGCTGGAACATGCTGAAACAATCTTTTTCTCAACATCAGCTTTCGAATCACCCTTATTTATTGCAATTGTTTCACTATTTATGCTTATTGATTTATCAGCGGCAGCCGGGAATGTAACCCCTTTCAAAACTCCAGCCACTTTACCGCATGTTCCACTTTCAGCCTTTGTAATAGTATATGTCCCTGCTGTTGCCTCCATCGATACAGACAAAGCTTTTACTCCATCAATACTACTCGCTACCGTTCTTGATGCTGAACCGTCAAAAAGACTTCTTCCATTGAATTCAGTTGTACTTGAGATACGATCTATCTCATCCATAAGCTGGTCTATCTCCTCCTGCGATGTCTTTCTGTCTTCCAATGTATATGTATCATTTGCATTCTGCACGCAAAGCTCACGCACACGCTGTAATACACTGTGAATTTCTGCCAGTGCTCCGTCTGCTGATTCAATAATAGAAACACCATCCTCAGCGTTCTGTGCAGAACGATCAAGTGCACGTATCTGTGTACGCATTTTATTTGAAATAGCAAGACCTGCCGAATCATCTGCTGCCTTTGTAATCTTGTAACCTGAACTCAATTTCTGCATACTCAATGACAATCTGTCATTATTCTTTTTTAAATTTACATTTGCAAGCTGAGCTGATATATTATGATTTATTTTCATGAAGTTTCCCTTTCCTTTCTTTGATATATCCCACTGTCACACCAATCTTTTACTGTTTAATCACCGATACGAGGTGTGCCGTAACAATCTTTGCCGCTTTATAAAGTTTTGATGTATCTGCATCACTTTCACCTACTGCAAATCCACCTGTTCCTGAAACTCTGTTCATTCCATATGATATGTTTTTTACGTCAAATCCACCAGCCTTTAATCCCTCTAAAAGCATCTCTGATGAATCTTTCAAAAGTTCATAGCCATGTCTTTCCCCTGCAAAAACATAACCTTTCAATGCGTCTCCTGTCACTTTAAGTTCTACACTAACATCACCTAAAGCTGAGAATTCATCACTGTCGGTATCATTTCCGCTTATACTAACCTTCACTTTTCCTTTTTCATCACCGTTTGCTATAAGTGTAACGTTCATGTTTGTTATGGTATCTCCTGTTTTGATAGGAATATCATAACTTCTTCTTTCTGTCATAAACATATTTAAGCTTATTCCCTTAGAGAGTGTTCTAAGTTTTTCTAAATCTTCATAATCTGCATCCGGCTTTTCATATGACTTGTTTAATATATCTTCCATATATTTTTCGGCTTGTTTGCATTTTTTCTGAATACTTTCT
Organism: Butyribacter sp.; assembly: GCF_056818865.1. Taxonomy (NCBI): domain Bacteria; kingdom Bacillati; phylum Bacillota; class Clostridia; order Lachnospirales; family Lachnospiraceae; genus Butyribacter; species Butyribacter sp. The sequence goes on along the minus strand of NZ_DBLYGC010000002.1, from coordinate 178,306 downwards.
TCAGAACCAAGTGCATCTGCCACACTGTCTATAACTTCATCGAACTCTGCCTGCTCGTCATCATCAAGCACATTTTTCCTCTTATAACTTTCTTTTAATGGACTGTATGAATTCTCTATATAATTCACTGCCGCCTCAATATTTTCTATCGTAGCAGGTATCTCAAGCTCCGAAAGCATATTTTTAGCTTCGGCACTCTCACTCTCAACATTCCTTAAATCTTCGGCTTTCTTATCATAATATGCTTTTTCCGTATTTTTATCCGTATCAGCTTCTTTTACCTGCTGTGCAAACATTTCAAGTGATGTATCAAGCATCTTTTCAACATCACCATCTGAAATCTCACTGAGTTTTGACGGTGATATTTCATCCAATGTATCGGACACAAGTGTATCAAAATATCTTCCCGCAGTATTATCCTTTTGTGATGCATTGCTGTCAGTCCCATCTTTTGAACTGTCACTTGACATATCCGCCGCATTAAATCCGGTATCTATCTGTTCTGTTATTGATGAAGCCATGTAATTAAGTTCTTTAAGACCTCCAAAATCATCATCAATCTTTTTATCTATTCCCTGGTTTTTCATCGTTCTTACCGCTGTAAGAAGATTTCCAAGCGTCATCTCCCTGTCGGTCTGCAACACAGCACCTATAGCTGCACCATCGGATTTCTCAATATTATTCAAAAGTCTGTAAATGCCAATATAACCTTCTCTTTCCTGCTCAGATATGTCACCTGATTTCTGAAGCTGCCAAAGATATTTACTGTATTTTTCTTCTGAACTCAAATCTTTAGATGCATTTATAGCCGTAAGTTTGCTGTCAAGTTCATTTATCGAAGTATCAAGTGGATTGTCACCCTGTCTTATCATTTCAAGAACAGTTGACGGCTTCATATTATCAATAACTCGGTTTAAAACAGTATCATATTCCTTGACTGAAAGTACATTTTCCTCAGTAATCTCCATACCGTTATAGCCCAATATTCTTACTGCTCTCTCATTCGCATTTGTATCTTCCATGCCAAGCTCTTTAAGAAGATTTGGAACACTTGCAAACGCTTTCTGAATAGAATCCCCATAAGATGCATCTGCCTGCGTTGAAACCATCTCATAAATCTGTCCATACTGCTGTCTGCCATACGTCTCACTTGAAGCCGCTGCATGAAGTTCATTTAATGTGAGCAGATTCTGCTGTCTTACCGTTCTTCCGATAAGTGATGCCGGTGCATTTGCTATATCGGTTTTCTTCTGCATTGTCTCATGCAGCAGACTAAGTTCACCCTCACTTGCCTTAGCCGTCATGCCTGCAGTATATACAGAATTTTCTTCATCCCTCAACGCCTCTACTATCTGCTCTAACGGTGCAGTATTTACATCTATTCCTTTCTGCCTCATGCTCATAACAGACTGTGATGTCATTTTGAGACATATCTCTGCGATATATCTTTTTGCCATGACCTGTTCCACCTGCATGTCACTCATTCCCTCAACTACCGTAGTCGGAATGTTATTTGAAGAAATGTCTGCTGCTGCCAAATTTGTCTTATTGTAGGCTGCCGCCATTCTTAAAAGTTCAAGATTTAATACACCATTTCCTGAATACTTTTCATTTGTAAAAGCAATATCACCAGCCGCTGCTTTTACCGCTGTCGATATATCAGCATCCGTGATAACTGCAAAATTGTTTATTATGCTTCTTGCAATAACAAATTCTGATATATCAAGTGATGCCTGCTCAGGACTTGCTCCCGCCGCTACAGACTGTAATATCTGTTCAAATGACGTTTTTACTGACATATCCGAACTTATATCATTTAATACAGACATTGTTCTAAGTGCATCAGCCGTAACAGGAAGATCGTTTGCAAAAAGCCATTTTGCATCAGCTATTGTACTTTCCTTATCAAGACCTGTTGCATCTATAAGTCTTTCAACCTGTGACGAAATCTGCTCCCAGACTTCAGTATCGTATATACTTCCATCTACAGCATCACTTCCCGAATATTGACCATGATATATATTTTCTATTGTAGGGGTAAGTCCGTTTCCAACAATATACGCCTTTGTATCATCAGACATATTCAAAGCTGAACTGCTCATCTGAAGGGCAGATACAATTCTTGAAATATTTTCTGACGTAACTGGAATATCCGAACTTTCCAAAATCTTTTTCAACTGTGCTTCTGCCTTTGAATCAAGAATACCTGTAGCCTGAATTTTTTTAAGTTCTTCTTCAAATTCATCAACAGCTTTTCTGTTTTCTTCTCTGTTTGTTTCATTGTCAAGTTTTTGCTGTTTAATCTTCTCTACAGCTTTGTCAACATATTCTTCCTCACACTTATCAACGGAACCTGCTGACTCCTCCATTGATTTGTAATCATCACCTGTAAGAACCGCCAGATTTTTGTTCATCTCAGACTTTGTCGATGCTGCGTCTGAACTGCCGGAGTTTCCCGAAACACTTGTCCTGTAACCGTAAGTTCCCGAGTTTACACCTGAGCTCACTGTCGTATGGCTAACGACTGCTGCTTTTGATGTCAAACCACTGTTTCCAACTTCTTTCAGCACGATATTATCTTTCGATACATCCATTATCTTAAAATTTCTTGTTTCGCCCTCCCTGGCATTCTGTACTGCGGTCTTTGGTATTGCCACCTCAACACCGTTAAAGTTGATGGAAATCTGATTTGAAACTTTTGAAACAACACCCTGAACAACCTGTCCTTTACTGCCGATGGCAAGCATTGAACCTTTTAAAACTCCTGCCATAGTGCCGGATACATTTGTTGAACGGTTATATATGTCTCTTATATTAACATTCATTGATTTCTCACCTTTCATCTTAACTTTTAACTTATCCGTTGCCGTTCACACTGTTTGTATGACAGTAACACCTATTCTTTATTTCGGCTAAAAGCAGTAAAATCTTGAGATTGCATGTATAATATGTATAATTTACAGAAAAAAGAACCGCTATATCACATAATGGTATAACGGTCCTATATTTTGCTCCCAACTGACGCCACGGATTGCTTCATTGCTATCTGCTTTTGACCCTTGCATCATACTATGATACACTGTCATTTTTCTCATTTTCCTTTGCCTCAGCTCTTGCGTTCTTGTATGCCATAACGACATTCTGTACTCTGTGCATGATAATCCTTGGGTTGTACGGCTTTTCAACAAAGTCCGTTGCACCAAGAGCAAATGACTTTTCAACACTCTTGTCATTTCCCTGCGATGTTACGATAATAGGAATATGCGAATATTTATTTTCCAATTTCAACTGCTTCATGAGAGTAAATCCATCCATAACCGGCATAACCAAATCAAGCATGATAACATCAATCTCATCCGCATGTTCTTTTATGTATTCCAGTGCCTCTGCACCATTTTCTTTTTCGACTGTCTTAAAATATCTGCTAAATGACGAACTTAATATTTTTCTGTTTAAAACAAGGTCATCAACTATAAGCATAATTCCCGGAGATTTTCTGAACTCAGTATCAGAAAAGTTCATCTCAAGACCTTCCATATCGTTGTTTAAAATACTGTGTTCAACAAGATGTCTCTCAAACTCTTCCGGTGGCATCGGCTTTGCATAATAGTATCCCTGAACAAAATTACAATCCATGTTTCTAAGCATTTGTATCTGTTCTTCTGTCTCTATACCCTCTGCAACTACCGCATAATCCATCCATTTTGCAAGACTTATAATAAAACTCAATATATTGTTGCTGTTCATGCTGAGGTCACCCTGAACAAAGCCCATATCGAGTTTTAAGATGTCAATCGGAAGTTCGTTGAGCATATTAAGTGATGAATATCCGGAGCCAAAGTCATCCATCTCAATCACAAAACCAAGAAGTTTTAACTTTTTAACTTCCTCGATTATCTGATGCGGATTTTCCGTGTACGCCGTCTCTGTAATCTCAAGATGTATATTCTCAGGTTTCAGACCATGTTTATTGATAATTCCCATAATAATATCAATAAAATCAGGATTGTATATGTCCGTTCTTGATACATTTACCGACACAGGTACAATAGGATAACCTTTTTCTTTCCATCCCTGTATATAACTGCATGTCTTGTCCCATACAAACTTGTCAAGTTCCGTTATGAAGCCATTTGTTTCAAACAATGGTATAAACTCTCCCGGATTCATAAAGCCTTTTTCCGGATGTACCCATCTGACCAATGCCTCTGCACCGGCAACCTTTTCTGAATTCAAGTCATACTTCGGCTGGAAATATACCTTAAACTGTTCTTCTTTTATCGCATCTTCCATACAGTTTAATATTTCCTGTTCATGAACCTGCTTTTCCCAGATTTCCTTATCATAATATGCGATATACCTTCCATATCTGCCCTTTATCGTGTCAACTGCAAGTATTGCTCTGTTTATCATCGCATGCATTGACATCTTTGCGGTATCAATAAGATAAATTCCAAATCTAAGCCTGAGATTCATATTTACCGGAAAATCGTTTACCGTCTTTACTATGATGTCAAGATCATTGTGCAGACTTTTCTTATCATACTCTTTCAGAAGAACAAAATGTTCATTTTCTATTCTTCCGCAAAGTTCATTGTCATTTACATAATGTTTAAGCACTTTCGCCATAAACACCAAAAGGTTATCGCCTGTTTTTTCTCCAAACAAGTCTTTTAAAAGCTGAAAGTTCTCTATATCAGAATACACAATTGCATACTTCTTATCTTTACTATGCTTTAAAATTTCTTTCGTTTTTTTAGAAAATGTCTCCTTTGAATACACACCTGTCAAAGTATCCATCTGAAGGTAATTCACAAGCGATGCTGTTTCTTTGAGGTGTATTATATTTTGAAGTCTCTTTTTAACAATAATGGGATTATACGGCTTGCCAAGGAAATCACTTGCTCCAAGTGACAACGATTTTAACTCTGATGCTTCATCACCGTCAACTGAAGTCACTATAACCGGTATCTTTGGCAGCATTTTCCTGTATGACATCTCATTGAGTACACCGTAACCATCAAGTTTCGGCATAATTATATCAAGCACCACGGCAGATATGATATCCCTATTTTTGTCAAGAATTTCAATAGCTTCTTCCCCATCACACGCTTCAAGAATATTGTAATCATCTTCCAACAGCTTTATCAGACATTCTCTATTTACTTCCTTATCGTCAACGATAAGTATTGTATTTTTCTCTGACATTCTGCCTCCTCCTTTCAAAGCGTATTTTTTAACCTTCACGAATCAGAAAACTTTTTCCATATGCGTATCGGTCTCATTGCGCTTATTATAAAACTTCTGAATAATCTCCTTCTTGTCTCTCTTTCTTATGGGAACAAGTTTATTGTCCGGCATATAAAAATCATAATCAACAATATCTTTTACCCAAAGAATATTAACAATATAACTCTGATTGCACCTTAAAAACATCTCGGAATCAAGTTTTTCTTCCAGTTCTCCAAGTCTGGCATATACCTTAAATACATTATTTTTGCAAAAAATACTTACAACCCTTCCCATAGATTCAAGACAATAAATATCTCTCTGTCTTATAAAAATCTTCTTCTGCTGAATAGTGACTTCCAGCATCGCTGCTGTGCTGTTTTCCTTTTCAACATCATACTTTTTCAGATAATACACAAGCGTTTCCCTGACTTCTTCAAGCATATACGGTTTCAGCATATACGCCAGTGCATGAACATCATATCCCTCTTTCATATACTGCCCACTGCTTGTCGCATATACGATTTCAACCTGTGCATCTTTTTCTCTTATTGCCTTTCCTGTTTCAATGCCATCTAGCTGTTTCATCTGGACATCTAAAAAAATCAGTTCATAATCGCCCCTTGAATAATTTCTGAGCAATTTTTCACCTGAAGAAAACTCAAATATCTGTACTCCATATCCGATTTCCTTTAATAATCCCTCAATGACGTTTTTCAGGATGCCCCTCTCGATTTCATTATCATCACATAACGCAATCTTTATCATCCCATCACTCTCTTTCCCATTTTAAGTACAACTCTCTGTACCTTTTACCCCAAATAAAACATATAGTTAATTTTACCAAAAAATAACTTTTTTTTCAAAGATAATATCCTATATATAACCCCCTTTTTCGATATGTTTTCGACATTTTTCACCATTTCACTCATTTTCGGCACTTGATAATAAAATACGGTCATTGTCAAGACTTTTTCCTGCATTGTCTTTGAACTTTCTGAGAAGGTCATCAACAGTCAGCTTCGCTCTCTCCTCACCTTTCACATCAAAGACTATGTGTCCTGAGTCCATCATAAGCGTTCTGTTTCCAAGTTCAAGTGCCTGATGCATATTGTGCGTAACCATAAGGCATGTTATATTTCTTTCTTTTATTATATCTTTTGTCAATTTCAGCACCTTTTCCGCCGTCGCAGGGTCAAGAGCTGCCGTATGCTCATCAAGAAGAAGCAGTTTCGGCGTTACCATTGTCGCCATAAGAAGCGTAAGTGCCTGTCTTTGTCCTCCCGATAAAAGTCCGACAGGATTTTTCATTCTGTCCTCAAGCCCCATGCCAAGCAATGAGAGATGTTCTCTGAATTTCTGTTTCTCTTTTTTGGAAATCCTGCTTAAAAATGCAGCTTTTCCAGTTGACGCCCTCAGATAGGCAAGTGCCATATTTTCTTCTATAGTCATATGCGGTGCCGTTCCAAGAAGCGGATCCTGAAAAAGATGACCTATATCCTTACTTCTGAAATACTCTTTTTTAAATGTTATATCCTCACCGTCAAGAATAATAGCGCCTTCATCAGTAAAAAATGCACCTGTTATCGCATTGAACATCGTAGATTTTCCTGCCCCGTTACTTCCGACTATGGTAGCAAAATCACCATGTTCAAGTACAAGATTAAGTCCTGTCAATGCCTTTTTCTCGTTAACCGTACCCGGGTTAAATGTCTTGCATACATTCTTTAATTCCAGCATCTTTTCCATTATACAGCACCTTCTTTCTTTCTTCTGGCAATCTCAGCATATTTATGTTTTGCAAACTTTGCCTTCTCTTTTATGTACGGAAATGCTATTGCAACAGCTACGATAATCGCAGACACAAGTTTAAGACACTCTGCCGGAACATTTATTCTTATTGCTATTGCAACTATAAATCTATAAAGACAGCTTCCGAATACAACACCTATTATTCTTCTAAGCATTGTACCTTTTCCGACAAGTGTCTCACCGATTATCAGACTGGCAAGGGCAATAGTTACCATACCTGTTCCAAGATTTATATCACAGGATTTCTGGTATTGTGCGAGAAGTCCTCCGGATAATGCCGTCATGGCACTTGAAAGACAAAGTCCAACCGTTATCGTAAATTTAGGATTTATACTTGAAGCCTTTACCATCGCATCATTATCACCTGTCGCTCTTATTGACAAACCAAGTCTCGTCCCTAAAAATCCGCTTAAGAGCACGCTCACTATAATTACTATAACTGCAACAAGAATAAGCTTATACCAGCCTTTTCTTACCAATATCTCAACCGCACCTGCACCCATGTGATTTTGTATGAAATCTCTCACAAGTGTAAATATACTGTCACATTTAAACAGATTCATATTTGACGAAAATCCCATTGCAGCAATATTTATTGTATACAATCCCGTATTTACAATAATACCTGCAAGTATTGATTCAACTCCCATTCTCGTCTGTAAAAATGCCGTGATAAAACCTGAAATTATTCCGGCACCCATAGCCATAAACAACGCAAGTATCGGATGACCTGAAATAGTCACTGAGGCTGCGACCGCACATCCAAGCGTAAAACATCCGTCAGTCGAAAGGTCAGCGATATTTAATATACTGAAAGACACAAAAAGTGCAAGAACTACAAGCGAATATATAAAGCCCAGTTCCAAAGCACTCTGTAATATTGAAATAGTAAAAATAGAGCCCATTTTTTCCTCCATGCCATATCAAGCACGCCTAAGCGTGCTTGATATGGGTTATCTTAATAAATTTTAGATACTTCTATAAATGCCACGGATTGCTCCATTGCATAATTTTATTCAAATTCTTTTGCTGTTTTTGTCTCAACAACTTTTTCACACATATCCTTAAAACCGCTGTAATCAAGACCAATCTGCTCAGCAATTTCTGTATTTACTGTTGCGATACCATTGTTGAGTGTTTTTACTGCTGTCTCTCCCGGTTTTGCACTGTTTACAAGAATATCAACTACCATATCGGCTGTCTCTGTACCAAGTTCTTTGTAATTTACACCATAACCCGCAAACGCTCCGTTAAGTGCAAATGAATCGGCTCCTGTGTAGTGAGGTATTTTAGCATCTGCAAACTTTTCATAAATTGCAAGCTCAGCTTTCATTATGGTATTGTCTGTCGGTGTAAATACAGCGTCAACCTTTGCAGCCACAAGTGCATCTGCTGCAAGAGCCACCTCATCATTTGTAGTACCTGTCTTTTCAACCACATCAATGTTATTTTCCTCACAGAATTTCTTAGCGTCCGCTATAGCCTGTTTTGATGAATCCTGGCTCTTGTCATACAACAAACCGATTTTCTTTGTCTTACTATTGGCTTTAAGTATAAGCTTCATAATAGCCTGTGTGTCAATCGCATCACTTGTTCCGGTAATATTTGCTCCCGGACTATCCATGCTTGAAACAAGTCCTGCCGAAACCGGATCTGTCACGGCTGAAAATACAACCGGTATCTGGTTATCCTCTGTAGCTGACTGTGCAATAAGCGCTGTCGGTGTTGCAATAGGAATAATAAGGTCTACCCCGTCAGCTACAAGTTCTGTCATAATCTGATTTAAAGTAGACTGGTCTGCCTGACCGTTGAAAGTATAATCTTTATAACTGAACTTTACTCCGAGTTCCTCTCCTTTTTTATCAAGCTCTTCCTGAACCGACTTCTGAATCTGATTGAGTGATGCATCGTCTACATACTGAACAATACCTACTTTGTATGTCTTTGACCCTGATTTATCATCGCTCTTTCCTGATTTTGAATTTCTGTCTGAACCACATCCTGCCATACATAAAATTGCAAGTACAGCCGTAAGCAATAAAAGTAATTTCTTTTTCATGTTGTGTCCTCATCTTTCATAATATCATAAACATAATTAAGTAAACCATGATTGGAATGTAAAGTCAAGTATATACGCATTTTAAACTTTGCTTTTATACGTATTTTAAACTAAGTTTTTCATTATATTTTTTGACCGCGAAATAAATATATGATATTATAAAATTTATATGTTCCATTGCAATCGGTGGTAAACATGTATCAGCATTTTTCATACCTGCCACTGATTGCAATATAAACGCATTTTACAAATATTGAAAGGACTACGATGATGACAAGAAAGAAAAAAAATCTAATCAGCTATGTGGTATTTGCAGTTGTCTGCGTTGCCATTATCATCGCCGGAATATGTTACAAAAACTATTCTAACGAACAGAAACTTAAAAAAGCCGAGAAAAATGCCATTACATGTGTCGATGACATAACCGGTAAAAAAATCGGTGTTCAAATCGGTACAACCGGTGACATATATGCATCGGATTATGAAGGTGACAAAGAAGGTACTGTTGTTGAACGTTACAATAAAGGTACTGATGCCATACAGGCACTCAAAGATGACAAAATAAACTGTGTTATCCTTGATGAACAGCCATCCCTTGCATACACTGAAAAAAACACTGAATTAAAAATTCTTGAAGAAGAATTTGCAGTTGAAGATTATGCTATATGTATAGATAAGTCAAACGGCGAATTAAAAAGCAAAATAAACGACGCATTAGCTAAGCTTCAAAAAGACGGAACTCTTGCAGACATAAAGAAAAACTATACAGGTAAAGATGAAGAAAAAGGTAAGTTTCCTTATAAAAAGAAAAATGTCTCAGGCAAAAACGGCACTTTAAAAGTCGGTACAAATGCCGCATTTAAACCTTATGAATATTATGACAACAATCAGATTACAGGTCTTGATATAGACATGATGCAGGCTGTATGTGACGAACTTGATATGAAGCTTCAAGTTGAAGATATGGAATTTGATTCAATCATTGCCGCTGTTACATCAGGAAAAGTTGATGTCGGATGTGCCGGAATGACCGTAACTGAGGATCGTCTTAAAAATGTCGATTTCACAGATTCATACACAACAGCAAAACAGGTAATTATCGTAAAAGACTACAAAGCAGCAATAAAAGCTCAGTCTTTAGCACAGAGATTTCACGATAATTTCATATCAGACCACAGATACAACTACCTTGTAAAAGGTTTTGCAAATACTATAGTAATTACAATATTTGCCGTTATCATGGGAATTATCCTCGGCGCAATTATCGCACTTATAAGAACAACTCACGACAACAACGGCACACTGCCTATTCCTAATCTTATATGTAAGATTTATCTTACAGTTGTCCGTGGAACACCTGCAATGGTACAGCTTTTGATTTTCTACTATATTATACTTGTATCAGTAAATTCAAAAATACTTGTCGCAATTATTGCATTCGGATTAAACTCAGCAGCATATGTTGCCGAAGTTATACGTTCCGGTATCAATTCAATAGACCACGGACAGTTTGAAGCCGGCAGAAGTCTCGGTCTTAACTATAGACAGACAATGACTTCAATCGTACTTCCACAGGCATTCAAAAATGCACTTCCTGCACTTTGCAACGAGTTTATAAGCCTTATAAAAGAAACATCAATCAGTGGTTATATTGCTATCGTTGACCTCACTAAAGCAGGTGACATCATACGAAGCAATACATACGATGCTTTCCTTCCTCTTATAACTGTCGCAGTAATCTACCTCGTAATAGTTATTGCACTCACATCTGTTGCAAATGCACTTGAAAGGAGACTTAGAGCAAATGAGCGAAACTAATAATACTTTAAATAACGAAAATGTACCATTGATAAAAGTAAATGATCTTCACAAATCATTTGGAAAACATGAGGTTTTAAAAGGAATTTCGACGGCAATCAAAAAAGGTGATGTTGTAGCCATAATAGGCCCATCCGGATGCGGTAAATCAACATTTCTGCGCTCCTTAAACCTTCTTGAAAGCACAACTGACGGACAGATATTATTTGAGGGCACAGATATTACAGATGATTCTGTCGATATAAATACAATACGTGAAAAAATCGGCATGGTTTTCCAGCAGTTTAATCTCTTTGAAAATATGACGGTACTTGAAAACATTATGCTTGCACCCGTCAAAAGAAAGAAAATGACAAAAGAGGAAGCTGCAAATAAAGCAAGAGAATTACTTAAAAGAATCGGACTTGAAGACAAGGAAAACGCATATCCTTCTGTTCTTTCAGGCGGGCAGAAACAGCGTATCGCAATTATTCGTGCTCTTGCCATGAATCCCGACGTTATGCTCTTTGATGAGCCTACATCGGCACTTGACCCTGAGATGGTCGGTGAGGTATTGGAACTTATCAAAGAACTTGCAAAAGACGGTATGACTATGGTTATAGTTACACACGAAATGGGATTTGCCAGAGAAGTTGCAAACAGAGTCATGTTCTTTAATGAAGGTGTTATTATGGAGGAAAATGAACCTGCTGAACTTTTTGGAAATCCACAGAATGCACGACTGAAAGAATTTTTATCAAAAGTCTTATAATCAAATATATTGATGTTGTGGTCAAAAATCGAAAATAATCACATATTATTTGTATAACAACCATATATAAGAAAGGATTTTTTAATGCAGTTTATTATTGTTTTTTTTATTTCAATGTTTCCGTTAGTTGAACTTCGTGGTGCTATTCCCTATGCAGTTGCCCAGGGACTTCCTCTTGTTCCGTCCTACATTATATCAATAATCGGAAATATGCTTCCCGTTCCCATTATCTTTTTATTTGCTAGAAAAGTTCTTGAATGGGGCGCAGATAAGCCGATTATAGGCGGTTTCTTTACATTTTGTATTGAAAAAGGTGACAAAGGCGGAAAAAAACTTCAGGAAAAAGCAGGAAGAGGATTATTTGTTGCTCTGCTACTTTTTGTAGGCATCCCTCTTCCCGGTACAGGGGCATGGACCGGCACACTTGCTGCAAGTTTCCTTGATATGGATTTTAAATCAAGCGTTATCGCTGTTATGCTCGGTGTTATGCTTGCAGGCATCATTATGGGATTGGCATCTGCAGGTGTATTCGGAGCAATCAGTGCACTTATTTTATAATTTTTCTTTGTATTAAATGTTTAATTTATACGCATATTTTCAGTAACCTGTGCAGCCACATTTACATCCATTTTTTCAAGTATGGCGGCATGTTTATTTGCAGGCAGCTCTTGCGGATGCTGTTACTATAGCTTGTGCTTTTGCTGTTGCTCTCGCTTCAGCGGCGGCGGATGCCTTTGCTTCTGCCGCAATTTTTTTCTGCTGTTCTGTCGCATCTTTAGCAGCCTGCATCCATCTTAATTTCAAAGACAATCCCTCCCAATATCAGCGCCGTAAATGACAACGGGCTTCGTATTTCCAAAACAGGTATAATCAATAACAGCGTTAAACCTGAAATTCCCTCTTATATTTCACGATAAAGAGTGCTCCTCCGATAAGTACCACGGCAAAAAGCAGCTGCAATAAGAGATTTGTATACACTGTGTTCAGCTGATTTTTACTCAGTTGCTTAAATCCCGAAAGCATATCATTTAAATCTTCATACCAATAGACCGGAATAAATCTCGCTATTTTCTTCACTGTACTTCCAAGCATACTAAGTGGTACAAACACTCCTGACATAAAACTTATTCCAAGAGATACCGGTGTAACAATGAGACTAATCATATTTGCCTTTTTTATTAACATTCCCATAAAATAGGCTATCGCAAGTGCCGTTATAGTCATCACAAAAGAATTTAATATATATATGGATATATTTGGTGCTCTTAATAAATCCATTCTTCCATACATAAAAAATGCAATTACAAGACTTAACAACCATATTACAATTCCAAATATTATAAATATCAAGAGTATTTGAAAATTCTGATTTTTCAGGCTGACAGCCGATGCATTATCAGAATTATGAAATAAACAATGCTACTCTTACTGAAAGAAATCGTATTGCCAGAGAAATTCATGACAATGTAGGACATATGCTTTCAAGAGCCATCATGATAACAGGAGCTATCAAAGTTGTAAATAAAAATGAAAATCTATACAACTCAATTGATAACCTTGAAGAATGTCTGTCAAACGCAATGACAAACATAAGAGAAAGCGTCCACAATCTCCACAATAATTCTATAAGCCTTCAAAATACCGTGCAAAAAATTGTAGACGATTTCAAATTTTGCAATATTAATTTAACCTATGACATGACAGACCACATTCCAAATGATGTAAAATATGCATTTATAACTATAATAAAAGAAAGTCTGACAAATATAGAAAAACACAGCAATAAAGAGATTGCTGCAAACCTTTATCTAAGCGAAGGTACAGTGAGAAATTATCTAAGTACCATCCTTGATAAACTTGGACTGCGTGACAGAACCCAGCTTGCAATTTTTTATTATAAACATAATAAAAAGACTTTATTATACTAAACATTTTCTTAAATTTAGTGTAACAAAGTCTTTCCATGGAAATATTTAATTGTAACTTTTGGCAATAAAAATGTAATTTTTAGCAATTTGCTAACAATTGCTTTCATAAATCAATCAGATAGTGCTGTAAATGTTGATTCTATTTAATATAATCAACCTGCCTCTTCCTCTCCATTTGACTGATCACCAGACACATATCCAACTGTTGCACTCTTAGATGTCACGGTAACTTTAACTTTTGTAGCTTTTGTGGCATGGTTTCCAAAAATCAGATTTCCATCACCTTTTTTATACTTTCCTTTTAATGTAACCGTTTCAATATTAGGTGTAATGAATAAAGAATTTGTCTCATCTCCGACTACTACAGCAAGTGACCTGTCTTTCTGAGCTTTTACAGGTGTTATTTTAACGCTGACATTAGATGCTTTTTTGAAATTCATCTTAATGTAATACTGATAACCCGCTTTAACTGTGATTGTTTTTGTAAACGATTTTACATATGTAGTCTTTGCATCCGCTGTGTTTCCACAAATCATAATAGTTGTCAGACACATTGCAAGCATTACGCTCAGGATTTTTTTTGCTCTTTTCATGATAGTATCCTCCCTTTTTGATTTTTTCTAATAAGTTTACGAATATTATACTGTGTTTACGGAAAAATCAAGAAAATTTGCGTGAATGGTAAATATATGGTGTGAGTTGTTATTTGCCAGAAAATATTTTATAATAGCAATATTAAATCACAAAACAACAAAAAGATTTATAAAACAGAGGAGACAATATGTTTGTTCATATATTATCATGGATACATAATATAACAACTATGTTGTTTGGAATATATATTTCAGCGTTTTTTCTGGGAGTAAAACAAAATAAAAACAATATTACAAAACTGGCTTTATTTTCATGTCTCGAAGGAATATTTTATCTGACTGCCATGTTCATTTTAGGAGAACAGGCAGCAAACAATATGTATCCGTTTTTGATACATGTACCATTATTCATATATTTATTTTTTTATTACAAATTTCCGCTGCTGTCATGTATGATTTCAATCTGCTCTGCATACCTATGCTGCCAGATAAGCAACTGGTGCGGACTGTTTATCATGAACATAACAAAATATGAATGGGCTTATTATTTTACAAGAATAACTGTAACAATAATAACATTTATAATCCTATGCAAATATGTATGCAGTACAACGTCAGCCGTTTTTGCCAAAGGAAAGCGTGAACTATGCATAATAGGTTTTCTTCCACTTATTTACTACATATTTGATTATGCATTTACTAAATTTTCAAATCTGCTCTATACAGGAAACAGGGTAATTGTAGAATTTATGGGATTTGCATTCTGTATTGCATATCTTGTATTTCTTATTATATACTTTAAGGAATTCGAGGAAAAACAGGAATTCAGGCAGTATAGTGATTTGATGGAACTTCACCTTCAATCGCTTCAAAATGAGATTGACCATGTAAAAAACAGTGAACGTACCCTCTCTATACTTCGTCATGATATGCGGCATAATCTTAATATAATCCTCACTTTTTTACAGAATAACAATGTAGAAAAGGCAATAGATTATATAAAAGGTATAAGCGATTCATATGATGATACAGTAGTTAAAGAATATTGCTCTAATGATATAATCAATTCTGTAATTTCTATGTATGATATGAGATTCAGAAGTAAAGGCTTTAACCTTATATGTGATATATCCTGCAATGATGTGGTAGTTTCAGAAAGAGATTTTTCAACATTGTTGTCAAATGCCTTGGAAAATGCTTTTCATGCGCTTCAATCAGGGAAAGATGGTGAAAAGTGGGCAAAACTTACTATCGCCAATAAAGGAGACAGTGTACTACTCTGCATAGAAAATCCGGCATCCAATAATCCAAAATTTGTCGATGGAATACCGGTATCTGAAAAAAAAGGACATGGCATCGGAGTCAAAAGCATAATTTATTATGTTGAACGTTTAAATGGACAGTGGCATTTTTCTATGTCGGGAAATATCTTTGTACTCCGTGTAATTATATAAGAAACTGACATTCAACTAAAAATTATTTAAATATTAGTGCAACATATAATTAATAATTGATATATTGAACATTGTACTAATCGGAGATATACATATGAAAATAGCAGTTTGTGATGATGAGGTAGAATTTTTAAATTCAGCCTGTTCAATGATTTTGAAATGGGCAAAAAAACATGATATACATGTCAAATTATATAGATTTGATAATGGCGATGATTTGATAAATATACACAAAAAAGAATGTATGGATATTATATTTCTTGACATTGTAATGCCTTTATTTAACGGAATAGACACCGCAAAAGAGCTGCGGAGTGAAAATCATAATGTTCCTATTGTGTTTCTGACATCATCAAGAGAATTTGCAGTAGAATCATATGAGGTAAAGGCATTAAATTATCTTCTGAAACCCGTTGATGAAAGCAGAATGTTTGATGTCCTTGAGAATTTCAGAAAAGAATATCAAAAAAAGGATGAATATTTTACAGCTAAAACTCAGACAGGTTTCAGCAGAATAAAAATAAAAGATATTGAATATCTTGAAGCACAGAATAAAACCGTTATTGTACATCTTATCAACTCTACGACAATAGAAATCCGCGAACTTTTTTCAAAGTGCGAAAATATATTCAGCATAGATAATGGTTTCTTTAAATGTCATAGAAGCTACATAGTAAATATGGAGTATGTGGAACAGTTTACCAAATCACAGATAATTACATATAATAAAGAAAACATTCCTATCTCAAGGAATAATTATGTGGCATTTAAAGAAGTATATTTTGAGCATATGTTTAATGACTGAATACGAACTCACATTCGTCACCAACTCAAACGCCCCCGAAAATCAGATTTTATCCATCTGATTTTCGGGGGCGTTACAAGCTGATAATTTGTTTTTGAATATATTCTATTTTCTAAAATCTAGATATAATACATCTCATCAGCATCTCTGTCCGTATTTGAATACTCATCAGCCAGTTTTCTCAAAGTTACGTTTTTGATAACCTTTCCTGTCTCAGCATTTATACGGTCAATGACAAGTCTCTGAAGTGCTTTGGAAATACCTTTTACCATACAGTTTTCGGAAATTTCCTCATCTTCGATTTTGTAGTCACCTTCAACTGCATTTAAGACATCTTCCACACTTATGTCTGTTGATGGTCTAGCAAGAAGATAACCTCCATTTATACCTGCCACACTTTTTACGATACCGGAGCGTTTTAGATTTGAAAAAATCTGCTCAAGGTATTTGGTAGATATATCATTTTCTTTTGCAATCTTGCTAAGTGTCATTTTCTCTTTATCGCTGTTCAGCGAAAGATAAACCAATGCTCTTAACGCATATCTGCCTCTCTTGGATAATTTCATATCTAACAAGCCCTCCATATTTTTACTGCTTTTATAATTTTTCTGACAGATGTTTCTGATTTCAGCTCAAGCTTCTTACCTCAATCTTACTATCTGTCTTCACTTCAAATAAATTCACCGTTTCCTGCTACTCTTACATCATATGCTGAAAGCTCATCAATATACTTAACTACCTCGTCTGTCTCAACTTTTAAGTCCTCAGGAATCACATGGTAATATTCTTCGCTTGCTATTCTTACTGTAGATGCATATTTTTCTTCTACAAGGAGTAACGTGATTACACCTGCATGGTGAAGATGTTTGATAACATCTGAAATATTTTCCTCTGAACCGGGAGCATAAAGGTATGTATGCTTACCCTGAATTGAAAGCTCTTTTTCAACTTTCTCAAGAAGACTTCTTGATACGCCCTGTCTTTCAACCGGGAATGCTACTGCAACTGCCTTCTGACCGTTTAATGCTGCTCTCACATTTCTGTCAACTTTTCCTGCAAAAAGTCCCTCGCCGCCTTCATTTACCTTTTCAACAACACCACATGCTGATGTCATGTTTGTTACACGGTCAATGAGAATAAGCTCTCCGAGTGTTTTATGATTTTTAAATTCATCTACTACTATTTTATCTGCAAGTGAGATTGTGCAAAGTGCAATTTCATTCTTTGAAAGTTTATCAGCTTTCTTTTCCTCACCTGTATTCACATCTACTGTATGAACAATTTCAGTTACGATACCCGGAATAAGTTTTGTTCCAAGTTTTACAAAGTAGTTCTTTCCATTCTCAAGAATATCATCATCCATCCAAAGAAGTGTTGCAGTAATTAATGATGATACTTTTATATCTGTATCTTTTTCAAGTACGCATCCTCTTGATACATCAACTTCTCTGTCAAGCTGAATTGTAACAGGCTGACCTTTTTCAATTGTGTCTGCTTTTTTGTCTCCTACAAGAAGGCTCTTTACATGTGCCTTTTCATTGCTTGGAAGAGTTGTTATCTCATCACCTACGCTGATAGTTCCAGCTTCAACCTGTCCCTG
Source organism: Butyribacter sp. (assembly GCF_056818865.1). Lineage (NCBI taxonomy): Bacteria > Bacillati > Bacillota > Clostridia > Lachnospirales > Lachnospiraceae > Butyribacter > Butyribacter sp. The sequence goes on along the minus strand of NZ_DBLYGC010000002.1, from coordinate 160,257 downwards.
AAATCCTCTAAATGTATGATTTGGACGGCTTACTCGCTGCACAGGCATATAGAAGCCCTTTTCTGTTGTCTTTTCTTCTACGTCAACATTCTCAAGATACTCAAGAAGAGGTACACCTGTATACCATGGTGTGTTTTCTGATTTTGTTGTGATATTGTCACCTTCTGTTGCTGAAACAGGTATAATAACATAGTTTGCAAGATTAAGTTCTTTTGCAAGTTCAGCAATCTGTGCTTCTATTTCTTTAAATCTGTCCTCACTGTAATCTACAAGATCCATTTTGTTTACGGCAAATACAAAGTATTTGATTCCCATAAGTTCACAGATTCGTGCATGTCTTCTTGTCTGTACCAACACACCCTGCTTTGCATCAATAAGTATAACCGATAATTCTGCAAATGATGCACCTACTGCCATGTTTCTTGTATATTCTTCATGTCCCGGTGTATCTGCAACGATGAAGCTGCGGTTGTCAGTCGTAAAATAACGATATGCAACGTCTATAGTGATACCCTGTTCTCTCTCTGCCATAAGTCCGTCAAGAAGAAGTGAGTAGTCAATTTTTCCTTCTCTGCTTCCAACCTTTGAATCAAGCTCAAGTGATTTTTCCTGGTCGGCATAAAGTAATTTTGAATCATATAATATATGTCCAATAAGTGTAGATTTTCCATCATCTACGCTTCCGCATGTAATAAATTTTAATAATCCTTTCATCCTAGAAATAACCCTCCTTCTTTCTTCTTTCCATGCTGCCTGCTGCCTCATGGTCAATTACACGGCTTGTTCTCTCTGACTCTACCGCACTAAGTGTTTCCTCAATGATTTCATCAAGTGTCTCTGCATTTGACTCAACACCACCTGTAAGAGGATAGCATCCAAGTGTACGGAAACGAACTTTCTTGTACTCGATTTTCTCACCCGGTCTGAGTTTAAGTCTGTCATCATCAACCATGATAATATTTCCGTCTCTCTCAATTACAGGACGCTCTTTTGCAAAATAAAGCGAAGGAATCTCTATGTTTTCTCTCTTTATATACTGCCAGATGTCTTTTTCTGTCCAGTTTGAAAGCGGGAATGCTCTTACTTCCTCACCCTTAAATATTTTACTGTTGAAAAGTTTCCACATCTCAGGACGCTGGTTCTTAGGGTCCCACGCATGAGCTTCATTTCTGAATGAGAAAATTCTCTCTTTTGCACGTGATTTTTCTTCATCTCGTCTGCCGCCGCCAAATGCTGCCGTAAACTGATATTTGTCAAGTGCCTGTTTAAGAGCCTGTGTTTTCATGATATCAGTATAAGCTGAACCGTGGTCAAAAGGATTGATTCCTTTCTTAACTCCATCTTCGTTTGTATATACTATAAGGTCAATTCCGAGTTTCTTTGCCATTTTGTCACGAAACTCTATCATTTCCTTAAACTTCCATGTTGTATCTACATGAAGAAACGGAAATGGCGGCTTCTCCGGATAAAATGCCTTCATTGCAAGATGAAGCATTACTGAACTATCTTTACCGATTGAGTAAAGCATTACCGGTTTTTCAAATTCTGCCGCAACTTCTCTTATTATGTAGATTGCCTCTGCCTCTAATTCATCAAGATGAGATAAATTTCCCATAACGAACCTCCTGTTTCTTTTATCAATATTTATTAGCATCTTTCTTATTTATGATTATCTCCTCTACGCTTCCATCAGCCTTCGTGATAGTCCATGTATTTATATCACCTTTAGAAGATACTGACAGAACACTCCCTGCACCTCCAACGTCAGCACCAAGGAAAAAGTCAATCGCTTTTATTTTACACTCTTTTATGCAGGATGTACACCCCCAACAATCTTTTTCATGTTTAATAAGAGCTTTCCCATGTTCATTTTTTTTAATCAGATTTCCCGGACAGGCTTCTATACAAAGTCCGCATCCGACACATTTTTCATCATTTATCCGAATGCTCATAAACCTTACCTCCTGTCACCAAATCTCTGTAAATAATTTTTATTTTTCCATCCTCATATCTTGAATTTACATATTTGAGATAATCGTCGCTCTTATTAGGATAATCTAAATTTTCGGCAAAACTGTGCCATCTTGTCTCTTTTCTTGCTTTTAAATGCTCAATCAAGACTTTACATACGACTAATCTCTCTTTTAATTCGTAAATTCTGAGCAAATCGTCCATATCATCTGCATGAAGATTTACTGAAAGTTTTTCTATATCATCAATTTTTCTTTTTGCTATCTCAAGTCTACTCTCATTGTATTCGTAATTTGTACTGATACCGCCTGCATACTGATCCATAATCTTCTGCATCGTTTCTTCAAGCTGTTCTGTATCGATAAATCCTTTTGGATTTGAAAAATAGCTTTCATACTCGGCTTTTTTATCTGCTGATGATAATCCATTGACCGCATTATCACTGTTTTTGGAAACATTGCCGTAATCAGCTTTTTTATTTTCTGAATCTTTAATCACCCTAATATATTCAACAGCCGACTGTGCTGCTATCTCGCCCTCAACCAAAGCTCCTGTCACATATTTCTGCGGACATCCGCCTGCAACATCACCGGCTGCATAAAGCCCTGTAATCGTTGTCTTTCTGTCATTGTCTATCCAATAACCGCTCGCTGTATGTCCTCCTACTATATATGGCTCAGTACCTTCTATCTCAACATTTTCATTTTTAGGTCCTCTGCCCGATTCAATCCATTTAAGTGTCTGGCTTGGTGCCATATTAAGATACGCTTTATACAAATCACTTTGCTGTTCATCTGATATTTCATCCGTCTTTAAGTAACATGGACCCCTGCCTTCTTTGTTCTCTGTTACCGTACCGTAAAGACGCTGTGATGTTGTAAGACCATACTTATCTTCATATATCTCACCGTCAGAATTTAACTGCTTTGCATGAACTCCCTGTGCAATAGTTCCCGTAGGAGCTATCGTATCTTTACACCTGAGTGCTATAAATCTCATCTCAAATGTTGTCATCTCTGCACCGGCTTTGATTCCCATAGCATATCCTGCTCCCGTATTAAACGGAGGATACCACATTTTGTGTCTTGAAAATCCCGGATTGTTTGGTCTGTAAAGACCTGCCGCACCACCTGTCGCACAGATAACTGCTTTTGCATTTATCTTATATGCCGTTTTATCATTTACATCAAATCCGTAAGCACCATTTATGACACCGTTTTCAACTATATAATCTGTAATATTTACATGATTTATAACTGTTGTGTTCTCAAGGCTTTTTACCGCATCGGCAAGAATAGGTTTAATGTTTTCACCATTTATTTTTATATTTCGGTTTCCCCTTGCAACATATTTGCCATCTTTGTCTTTTAAAATAACAAGACCGAGACGTTCCATATGCGCTGTAACTTCATTTAGTCTTTCTGACATGGAAAGAAGTAAATCCTCTCTGACTATACCGTCAGCATCTTTCTTCGCATAGTCCACATAATCCTGTGGAACATGTCCTTCAGTTATATAAGCGTTTATGGCATTTACGCCTGCTGCAAGACAGCCGCTTCGCTTAATATTGGCTTTCTCTACGATAAGGACCTGTATATCCTTTTCCTGTCCAAGTGTAATTGCAGCATAACAGCCTGCTGTACCGCCGCCGACAATTAACACATCGGTTGTCAGTTCTCTAAAATCCATTGGGCAACCCCCTTCATTTTTCGTATCTCCTACTTTTTCTATATGTTTTAGTAGTTCATGGCTATAACTATACCCTACTTTTCCTATCATGTCAATAGGAATTATATATTTTTTATCAAAAAACAGATTGCCATGGTCTATCTTTAATAAGACAAACCATAACAATCTGTTCTAAATCTTTTAATGCAATTCAAATATCCTCATTTTAGTTTTTAGCCGAAATTCGGTGATACATTAGTATTTTGAAACATATACACTTGTCGTATTAAACAACTCACTCTTATATGTCTTTTTTCCGACTTTTGCATTTGTGCATATTCTTAAATAATAACGCTTATTTGCTTTAAGTTTATTTTTTCCGCATTTTGTGATTGTAAGACTTCTTGACTTATTGCTTACTGTTTTAACCTTCTTGAAACCTGCATTTTCATTTGTGGAAATGTAAACTGTATAACCGTTTGCATTTGCAACCTTTGACCAGTTAATTTTAATCTTCTTTTTTGATGATGTAACACTAAGACCATTAGTCTTGATAGCACCAAAGTAACGATATCCTGACCATGCACTATAAGCTTTTCCCTCTGTTCCGCAGTCTACATATGTACGAATACGATAACGATAGAAAGTTCCGTTAGTGTTATTTACACTTGTTGAAGTTCCGCTGCTTGTCAATGTCTTTTTAACCTTACCTGCCGGTGTCTGAAGCTGTACCTGTACACCATCGAAATCACCTAATGCATCACTTGCTAAAACACCCACACTATATGAATTGATATTGTACCAAATGCTTGTAAAACCAAAATTATTTGTTGCAACTTTCTTTGTCAATGTCTTTTTGCCATACTGGCTTGTATGACCGTCTCTTGCTATAAATCCTGTAGATTTTGCTACACGACAAGGATAGCAGTATATTGAATATGACGTTCCCGGTGTGAGAGCTTTATCTTTAGATGTTGTGATGATTGTAGTATTGCTCTCACCTATTACAGAAAAATCGTTATAGGCATCGTTGCTAAGCTGATATAAGTTTGCTCCCGGAACTTCTGAACACTTCATTGTAATTGAAGTTGTACTTGCACCAATCTGAGTAAGCGTCATATTATTTACACTTGGTGCAGTAACCATCTCGACCGGATCAGACCATCCTGTAACTGCTTCCGGAGTATTTTCTTTATCAATGTCCCATGAATAAGAATTAAATCCTCCAACTCTCACATAATAAGTGTGACCTGATGCTAGATTTCTTATACTTTCATTTGTACTTGATGTTGTCTCCATAGTAACCCAGTTTGAATTTCCATCCTCGCTAAGCTGTATCGCATATGACTGTGCTCCAAGGGCTGCTGACCACTGAAGAGTAATCTTTGTGTCCTCGGCATCTGTCTGTGCAACATCTACAACAGCAGCTTTACTTTCTGCCTTTGAAAAAGCAAGCACCCCTGCGGTAAGTGCTACCGTTGTCATAAGAAATTTAATTGATTTTTTCACTTCATATCCTCCTTTTAATTCCCATTCCTGTATTATATATTATCCATATGGTATTATAAAAACCTTAGCACACTGCAATCTCATTGATTAAACACCTTTTTCCGGTGTACTGTATCTCTAAGGCACCTCAATATACCATACACTAACTACAATACACAATTTCTATTTTTATGTCAAATAAATATTGTCTTTTTTAACCAATAATCTGTTGTATAATTATACTCCCCAATTTTAAAAGCAATTTTATAATTTCCGTTTTCTATTTCATCTAATGGCACATTTATGTAATACTTATGTTTTACGAATATTTCGCTTTTTTGTTCTGTGTCAGAATAATCCTGTTCATAAAATTCTTTTTCATTATATAAGTATACTTTTTTTATTAAATGATCCCTGCTGTAAATCTGAAGTATATCTCCGGTTATACGCGGTATAAACGGCAGACCGTTCTCAAAACAATCCTCTTCGTTCTTTTCTTTATATAAACTTATATCAATGGCGTTTTCAAATTGTCCAAAAATCCTTTTACTTCGGTTCAGATTTTTTAATTTTCCAACTACTATAGGTTTATCCCCAAGAATAGGTTCTGATAATCCTCTAATGTCAAATTCCATTTCCATTCCACTAAAAAAATCTTTTTTACACAATATCTCGTTTACACATTCTCCTGATTTATAATCATATTTGTATATTTTAGCCCTATATCCGTCAATCTGCTCTTTTAAATTTCCACACATTGCAAATATATAATCACCTTTGTCGGTCACAAATGCATTTGAACGGGTAATGCTTAAAGAAGTCGGTATCCTTTTCTCCTGTGAAACCTTTCCGCTTTTTTCATCTATATTTAATATCAGCACATTTGACTTTTCTACTTTATCAAAATATTTTACGGGTCTTCTGTTCGCCGTGTGATTGTCAAATAATATAATTTTGTAAGTATGTGCTGTACTGTCACACTCCAGTATTGATACTGCATGCTGCTGGAAAAACCAGTCTATATGTCCATCCGGTTTTAAAACTTTATCTTTTTGCTCTGTTTTTTTATAAAATTCCGGGTTTGCAATAATCCAGATTAATTCGTTACTCTTTAAACTTATCTTCGCGATAGTGTGAATATTTCTCATCGAAACTATAACACAGTCCTCTTCAGGTATATACGCAAATGCATTTATATGAGCCCAGTCACTTCTTGTAACGTATGTCTTATCAAACAAATCATTTACATTTATACTTCTTAAAACATTTCCGGTTTCCGGGTCTATTTCAATTATCATATTTTCACATGATAAATCCTGAACAGAACTTGATGCTACAAGATAATTTCCGCTGTTTTCTTCCCTGACAGCCCAATGGTGGTATCCGTTTGGATGCAGAAATGTTTTGTATACTCTGCCCATATAATCCATTTCATGCATAACGACTGAATGTGCATTTCCGAAATTTGGACGACGCATGCTTTTTTCTGCATACAAAAATTTCCCGTTGCCAATGTCATGTATTCCATAAGGATGAGACGGTCTTCCCAGTATAAAACGTACATTTCCGTTTTCGTCAAAAGCATAAGTTGAACCGCCATAACCGCCTGTCACAAGCATAAATTTACTGCCTTTATTTTCTGCCTGTCCCATCACTTTTACTTCTGTTTCAAGCTTTCCCTTTAACTTAGGTGTATGTATCATAATCTTATTCATGTCGATTATCTGCCCATGTGAGTCTAAAAGATATATTTGAACGATATTATATGCATTTTCATAGAGCCCCATTATCGGAACACGATGTCTCGTCGTACAGATATTGTCACACATAGAATAATTTTTAGAACCACGAATACCTTTAATTTCGTATTTAACCATGCACTCAACATCCGTATTGAAAATTAAAAGTGCTGTTAATAATGATATTTTATATGGATTTAATATTAAAAGAGAATTTCTGAAATCATAAGTCCCGTTATCAAGCATATGCTCTATGACCAATTCTTTTTTATAAGTCTGCACCGCCAAAGACTGCTGAACATTTTCAATATTTGTTTCGTATCTGTATTTTTCCTGTTTATCTGAAAGCTGTTCTTTTTCAGCCATGAGAGAAAATACATCTTCGTTTATAATAAATGTGTTAAATAATTTCTTTTTTATAGCATCACTTATCTGACTCTTAATTTTCATTCTAATGACTCCTTTTTCTCTTGTTATAACTAAATTAAAAAAAATTCATGTCACTAGAACGAAAATTTTGTGTCAGTTTTATATTATTTTTGTGTCAATCCCATATTTGCTCAAATCTACTTTTCCGTTTTTAACCTCTATTCCGTCAGCCTCAAGTCTCTTCTGCTGTTCATTTTCACCGCCAAATGCAAAGGCTCCCGAAAGTTCCCCTTTAGAATTGACCACACGAAAACATGGTATCTCCTCCGGATTCGGATTTTTGTGAAGAGCATTGCCGACCGCTCTCGACATTTTAGGATTTCCTGCCATCTTTGCAACCTGTCCGTATGTCGCAACCTTTCCTTTTGGAATTTTTTTGACCGCTTCATAAATCCTTTTTGTCGGACTGTCAGTTACAATCTCATAGCTCTCCGTTATCATCCTTTTAACATCTTCATCCGGAATTGAACCGTCAAGGATTATGGTATTCCAGTTTTCTTTGTTCTGATGCCAGCCGGGTATGACAGACTCAAATGCATCTCTCCAAAAATCACGCCACTCACTGTTTACTTTCACGTTTAAATTTATATAGCCGTTTCTTTCATATGTCCACAGAAAAGCTTTTTTACTTCCTTTCACACGCACAAGCTGCCAGTTTTCATCATGAAACGGTGCACTCTTGTATGTGTCCGGAAACGAAAGTCCAAAATTTAATGCTTCTTCTCTTGTTGTCATGTATTTCCCTCTTCTGTTTATGTCTACCCAATCAAACCCTTATCCATATATTCTGCAATCTGCTCTGCAAAATATGTAAGATATATGCTTGAGCCCGCTCTGTATGTTGCTGTTGCCATCTCACACACAATCTTTTCCTCATCAATGCATCCTGCTTTTGCTGCCGCTTTTACCATCGCATACTCTCCGCTTACGCTGTATGTAGCTACAGGAACATCTACTATATCCGCAACTTCTCTTACAATGTCAAGATAACTCATCGCCGGCTTTACCATTATAATATCTGCACCTTCTTCTACATCCTGCAAAGCCTCCTTAATGCCCTCTTTTCTATTATGGTAATCCATCTGGTAAGATTTTCTGTCACCAAATGACGGTGCTGAACCTGCGGCATCTCTAAACGGAGAATAAAAAGAGGACGCATATTTTACGGCATATGACATTATCGGTGTATTCTTAAATCCATTTTCATCAAGTGCATTTCTGATTGCAAGCACTCTTCCATCCATCATGTCAGATGGTGCTACCATATCTGCGCCTGCTTTCACATGGGAAACTGCTGTCTTTGTAAGAAGTTCAAGTGTGGAATCGTTGTCCACATCATGACCGCAAAGTACACCACAATGTCCGTGTGATGTATACTCACACATGCACACATCAGTTATAAAATACATATCAGAAAAATCTTTCTTTGCAGCTCTAAGTGCCTTTTGCACAATTCCCTCATCATCATAAGCACCTGTTCCAAGTTCATCTTTCACATCAGGAATACCAAACAAAATAACACTGTTCACTCCTGCTTTTTTCAAGCTTTCAAGTTTTTCAGACATCCTGTCAACACTATAACGGAATTGTCCCTCCATTGACGGAATTTCCTCAACAATATTTTTTCCCTCTCTGACAAACATAGGATAAACAAGTGACGATTTGTCCATTCTTGTCTCTCTTACCATCTTTCTTAATATCTCATTCTGTCTCAATCTTCGTGCTCTCTGAATCATATTATCCTCTTTTCTGCTTACGTTCTTTGTAAATAATTTATTTATCAATAATTTCTGATTTTTATATCAACAATTCGCATTAATATTTGAAATTATATCAACAAAACTCTCAAATTCCTGTGCATTACTTTTTTCTTTTATATCAAATATCATTTTATAGATTACCGCATCCAATGATTTTTTCTCAGCATTCTTTTTGATATATGTTATAAAACCATCTATCTGACTGCGGTTTGTCCTGAATATTTCATTCTTAAGATAATCCTGTTCATATGTCTTAATAATCTCTTTTGCATCGCACAGATAACTTCTCTTTAATTCATTATTCTTTGCTGCAAGCCTATCCATATCTTCCATTGAATATCTTACGACACCGGGTATTTTCTCTATATCCGGCGATATGTCAAACGGTACTGCAAGGTCGATAAATACAACTCTTTCTTTATCCTTTTTTTCTTCATAATGTTTTTTTGTAATTGTATAATGCGGGCTTGATGTCGCACTTATAATTACGTCCATTTTAGGCATATGTTCATATCTGTCCGCATAGTCTATTATCCTGCATCTGGCATTCTTCTCAGGAATATGATTTCTTGTCGTAACATAAACATTTACACCTTCTATGTCAAGTGCATCTCTCATAACAATATTCCCGATTTTTCCTGATGCACCTATTATCATAATATTTTTCCCTGATAATGAACCAAATTCCTCACATGCCTGTTTTAATGCAAGACTTGCCGTTGACACGGAAGTTTTTGACATAGGTGTATCGGTCTTAACTCTCTTTGCCGCTGCCATCGCCGCCTGGAAAAGCGAATGAAACACCTGACCTATATAACCCTTTTTGTCACTTTCAAGATAAGCATTTTTTACCTGACCTAAAATCTGGTCTTCACCAAGCACAACAGAATCAAGACCTGCCGCTACCATAAAAAGGTGATGTACAGCTTTTTTTTCTTCATATCTCAAAATTACATCCTGAATTTCTGAATTGTCAGATACCCCGGCTTCTTCTAAAAGCACCTGCTGCATATAAAGCACGTTTTTTTCCGTCTTTTCTGCTACTTCACAATAAAGCTCGGTTCTGTTACATGTCGCAAGCAGTACCATCTCATTTATGTCAGCCGATTTGATAAGCCTGTCCATTATTCTTAATTTGGCATCATCATCAAATGCAAACAATCCTCTTATCTTTGTATCCGCCGTTTTGTGGCTTACACAGAGCAATTGTATACTCATAACCCGATAACCTCACAAGTTCTTTTAATATCTTCCTCTGTATGTGCAACAGACACAAACATTGCTTCAAACTGTGCCGGTGCAACATAAATTCCATTGTCAAGCATCTTCCAGAAATACTCTGTATATGCTTTTGTATCGGATGTAAGCGCACTGTCATAATCATCCACAGTCTCACCTGTCTGGAATGCCGATAAAAGCGAACCTATCTGATTTACATGCAGAGGAATACTTTTTTCTTCTGCCATTTTTCTGTATGCATCCGCAATTTTTTTTGCACTCTCGTCTATCTTTTTATAATATTCAGGATGTGCTTTTAATATTTTAAGTGTCTCAATTCCGGCTGTTGTTGCAATAGGATTTCCTGATAATGTACCTGCCTGATAAACAGGTCCTGTAGGAGAAACCCTATCCATTATCTCTTTTCTTCCGCCATATGCTGCTATCGGCATACCACCTCCGACTATCTTTCCAAGTGTAGTCATATCAGGTTTTACACCAAAATATTCCTGTGCTCCGCCAAAACCCAGCCTAAATCCCGTGATAACCTCATCAAATATAAGAACTGTCTCATATTTTAAGGTAATCTCACGAAGGAATTCCAAAAAGCCTTCTTTCGGTGGAACAACACCCATATTTGCAGCTACAGGCTCAACTATAATTGCAGCAACATTGCTACCATACTGCTCCATAAGTTCCCTGACTGACTCTTTATTATTGTACTCTGCAACAAGTGTATTTTGTGTATATGAGGCAGGCACACCCGCACTATCCGGAACGGCAGTTGTAAGTGCCGCTGAACCTGCTTTTACCAGAAGTCCATCAGAATGACCATGATAATTTCCCCTGAATTTTATTATCATATCTCTGCCTGTATAACCCCTTGCAGTACGAATTGCACTCATTGTAGCTTCCGTACCCGAATTTACTAATCTCACTTTCTCTATTGACGGCATTGCATCCGTTATAAGCTCTGCCAGTTCAAGTTCTTTTTCAGTAGGTGCACCAAATGTAAGACCATCTGTGCAGGCTCTCTGCACTGCCTCTATAACCTGTGGATGTGCATGCCCGAGTATTCCGGGCCCCCACGAACATACATAATCAATAAATTCATTGCCATCAACATCATAAATATGGGATGCTTTCGCATTTTTTATGAAAAGCGGTGAACCGCCGACACTTCCAAATGCTCTTACCGGACTGTTTACTCCTCCCGGAATTTTCTCTAACGACTTCTCAAACAAAACCTTAGATTTCTGTATATTCGACCTTATATCCATAGCAAAATGTACCTCCATATCTATAATTTTCCATTTAAAAATTTTATACCTACTGTAAATGGCTTTTAATCAACCTGACTTTATCACTTGTCTGGTTTTGTAATTGTACTATCTCCATTTTTCTCACATTCAAAAACATCACCTGCTATAACATCTAAAATTCCCTTTGCATCAAACTCTTTTGCAACAAGTTTTACTGAAAGTCCCAATTCTTCGCAATCCTTTTTTGTCACCGGACCTATCACAACAATATTTTCGTGTTCACAGCCTGCCATATCTTTTAAGGCTCTCGCTCCTGAACCGCTTGTGACAACAATATAATCAACATCCTTGCATATTCTTCTAACTTCATCAGCACGTCTTTCATCCTGTATTGTCTCATATATACAGATTTTATCAAAATCAACCGCCATTGAAGTAAACTTATCCTCAATAAAATTTTTGCCCTGCTTTCCTCTTACAATAAGTACTCTATCCTTATCTGTCAATATCTGCGCTAATTCATCGGCTAATGTTTTAGATGTAAATTTTGAAGGAACAAAATCAGCATATAAACCATATTTTTCAAGTGCTTTTCTGGTCGATGTACCCACTACGGCAAACTTGATATTCGCCAATTTTCTAACATCTGTTTTTAAATCCCTAAGTCTTTCAAAAAATATATTAACACCATTTGCACTCGTAAATATAAGCCATGAATACTTTTCTATCTCATTGAGTTTATCATCACAACTGCTGTAGTCAGGTATTGTCTCAACAAGACTTATCGCAATTGTCTCGCCACCATATTTCTTGAATTCTTCTTCAAGACAGGAAGCCATATTTCTTGAACCTGTTACGAGTATGCGTTTTCCGCTAAGCAGCTTTTTATCATTTTTAATCTGCCATTCGTTTATATGAAGTCCAACCTCTACGACATCACCGACTACTATTATTGCAGGTGCTTCTATTTTATTTTTTCCCACTTCAGCTTCAATAGTCAACAGATTTCCAAAAACGGTTTTCTGCTTTGCAGTCATTCCTTTTGAGACAACTGCCACAGGTGTTTCCGCATCCTTGCCGTTTTTTATGAGTTTGTCACATATATTTCCAAGACTTCTAAGCCCCATCATAAATACTAATGTTCCTTCCTCTTTCGCTATCACTGAAAAATCAATTGCTTCTGAAGGCTTCCCCGGATGTTCATGACCTGTAATTATATGAACTGACGATGCGGCTCCCCTATGTGTAACCGGAATGCTTGCACTCGCCGGCACACTATATGATGATGAAATTCCGGATACTATTTCATAGTTTATACCGGCTTTTGCAAGTGCCAGTGCTTCCTCACCACCTCTGCCAAATATAAACGGGTCACCACCTTTAAGACGAACAACATACTTTCCCTGTGATGCACATCCCACTAAAAGTTTATTTATCTCAGGCTGCTTTTTATAAATTGTGTCAGCTCTTTTTCCTACATAAATAAGTTCTGCATCCATCTTCGCCTCATTTAATATTGATGGCGAAATAAGTGCATCATAAATTATTACATCCGCATTTTTAATACATCTTAGAGCCTCGACACTCAGATAATCTCTTTTTCCGGGACCTGCACCTACAAGCGAAACTTTCCCCTTTCCGACCTCGTCAGGCTTTTTTTCTGAATCATTATTTTTATCTGAGCTATCATCATCTGATTTTAAAATGTTGACAAGTTTTCCCGCCAGACTAATAGCCTGTTTTAAATCATCATCATTGATGTTTACGCCAGCTGCTTCTCTCCTCTCTTTTATTTTTGCATACTTTGGATTTTCCCCATCTGCGGCATACATTCCCCTAAACTCAAAGTTTTCTCTACTTATAATACAATGCGCTCCACAAGGGGCATTGCAGCTTCCGTCAAGGCTTCTTAAAAATTCACGCTCAGCTTCAAGACACACTCTTGCCGCTTTATCGTCAAGAGCCTCCATTACTTCTTTCAAGTCTCCGTTTCTGCATTCAATTGCAAGAATCCCCTGCCCTGCCGCAGAAACAAATTTTTCATTGTCAGTATAAATATAATCAAGTGCATCATCATTATCAAGACCAAGTCTTTTTAAACCTGCTGCTGCAAGGATAATCGCATCATACTCTCCTGACTTTAATTTATCAATTCGCGTTCCTACATTACCTCTCAAAGATTTTATCAAAACACCCGGATATATCTGCTTTATCTGAAGTTCCCTTCTCAGGCTGCTTGTTCCGATTATACTTCCCTCACCTATTTTTTTCGTTTCTTTTCTTTTAAGAATAACATCCCTGTTATCATCCCTAAGCAGAACTGTACCAAGACAAAGCCCGCCTGCAAGTTCCATTGGAACATCTTTAGCACTGTGAACAGCAATATCAATCGTTTTATCGAGCAGCTTTTCCTCAATCTCTTTCGTGAAAACGCCCTTACCGCCAATCTCGCCAAGCGGCTTGTCTAAAACTTTATCGCCATGTGTAACCACATGCACAATCTCTATCTCTTCATCTGGAAAATATTTTAAAATCTGAGCCTTGACAAGCTCCGTCTGAATTAAAGCAAGTTTACTTTTTCTTGTTCCTATCCTAATCATACTGACCTCATTTCTGTATATATCAGAGTTATTATAATTTTATTTATAATAACTCTGATATAACCTATCGGTCAAGTATGCTTTAAAAAGCTTATTATACTTCCCGCTTCAGGATTTCTTCCAATTCATCCTGATACAGCACATCTCCTTTTTTTTCGCATTCCGCATAAATTTTTTCAAAATACTTTTTTCTTTCTATCTCATCTGATATTTTTTCTTTTATGTACGGTCTGATTTCGCCAAGCCATCTATTTATGTTGTCGAGATTTTTCGGTATAACACCTTCTATTTTTTTTCTAAGCTCTCTTGCAAGCACCGGACTGTTTCCCCCACTGCTTACCCCAACTACTATATCCCCGTCCTTTATTATTGACGGAAAATAAAAATTACAATATTCTTTTCTGTCAACAGTATTTACAAGAGTATTTTTCCTGAAACATATCTCAGACACTTTTTTATTTACCTGTTCATCATCTGTAGCGGCTACAACAAAAAATTTATCTTCAATATCCTTTTCTTCAAATTCCCTTTCCAAAAGTTCAACAGCTTCTTTATATCTCTCTTTCAGCTTGTCAAAACCATCACATATACAGGGTGCCACCACCTTAACAACGGCTCCATATTCAAGCACTGACTGTGCTTTTCTTAAAGCAATCGTTCCGCCTCCCACTATCAGGCATTTTCTTCCTGACAAATCAACAAAAAAAGGAAAATATCCCATGCAGTCACAACCTCCCTAAAATTTAACAATTCCATCTGAAATTTCATTTTCATCCGGTTTTATATCTTCATTTGTATCAGGCAATTTAAGCCTGAACGTAACATCAAATCTGGTTCCCTCATCCTCAACACTTTTAACATAAACTTCTCCGCCCATAAGTCTTGCAAGATTTCTCGCAATCGGCATTCCAAGTCCTGTCCCCGGTATTGTTCCGCTATGGACTTTTTTATCTCTCTCAAAAGGTTCAAATAAATGAGGAATAAATTCTTCTGATATTCCTATTCCGTTGTCCTCGACAACCATCTCATATTCCATATAAACTGTATCTGCCTCTTCTTTTTCTCTGTGCGCACCTCTTTCTGCTATAGAGAAAAAGATACTTCCACCATCTCCCGTATATTTTACGGCATTGCTCAACAGATTCAGACACATCTGTGTTATACGTTTCGCATCACCTATCACAACATCACAATTTATTCCCGAAAAATCTGTATTCAAAGTATGTTTTTTCTTTGCAGCTAATGGCTTTATCACATGTATTATCTTATCAAGTTCACTCCTCCAGGAAAAAGCACTCTCTTTAAACACCAATGCTCCATGTTCAAAGTTATTTATGTCCAGTACATCATTTACCAATTCCAATAAATTCTTACTTGAATACAAAATGCTGTTTAAGCTGTCCATTACAACTTTTTTCTCGTTTATATGCGAAGCAGCTATCATATCCATACCTATTATTGCATTTAACGGTGTTCTCATATCATGGCTCATCCGTGACAAAAAATAACTTTTGGATTCACTTGCTCTTTTTGCCTCCTGATATGCAAATTTTATCATATCATTCTTTTTTTCTTCTTTTTCTATCTGGTCAGTAACATCCATCTGAGACATAAGAATAGTTTCTTTTTTATCATCCAGATATACAAACCTGTATTTTTTATGATATAACCTGCCGCGTATAATTAGAGAAGTATAACAATTATATGCTTCTTTTTTCTCTAACTGAATCAAGATATTTTCCAAATCCATATTTTTATATGTTTTGTCAACACTCTCAGGTTTAACGTACTTTTTTATTCTATATCTCAGAAAATCATCATAAAATATATTAAAAAATATAGGTTTATGAACACGATTCATATTATAACTATAGTTATATACACTTATTTTTCTATTGGATGCATTTATTCCGATTACATAATCATAATCTTCCATAATAGCTTTTTTCTGCATTTCATTTACACATGCTTCATCCTCATTTTTCATAAGAAAAATAAGTCTTCTGGAATCAACCGGATTTCTTATAAGTGTAACTATATACCACGCTTTATTTTTTGATATTGTACGAAGCCTGATAAACTTTTTTTCAAATTTTTCCTCTCCCGATTCTATAAATCTTCTTAATGCTTTCGGTTCAAAACAAGATATAAAATCATCACAATCATGCGGATATACTCTCGCATCTACATACTCCCAAAAAAATGATGAGTAACATATTGTAAGTCCACATACTTTTTTGTCATACTGGCTGTTTAATATGTATATGTAATCTTCATAAGGATTTATCTCAAATACTTCATCGTATATTATCTGCAATGCTGCCGTAAATGACTGTTTTGTTTCCATTGAACACTTAAAAAAACATTCCTCAACCTCTTCTTTACTCTTACTCATATTCCCTTTTTTCTTTTCCTCTCTGAACTTTTTTGCGTTACAGTTCACACCTGCGGTATTCCTATCAGCTTTATTACTGCATTTTAAGATTTAATAAAAATTCACATAATTTTTTCTCTTCTTCAGTATCTTTGCTGTTTATGAATTTCACTTTTCCCTTTTTACCACTGTTATTTATAAGACCTGCTTCAGCAAGCCTTCTTCTCATCTCTCTGGCTGTTCCTTCTCCCCCATCAAATATTTTTACATCATCGCCAACAACATTTTTTATCGCATTTATCGCAAACGGATAATGTGTACACCCAAGAACTACTGAATCTATTTTTTTCTGATTTACTGAACCGAAAAGTATGTTTAAATACTTGTAAAGATCATCCCCCTCCAAGTCTCCACGCTCTACAAATTCCATAAGTCCCGGACAAGGTAACGGAACTATTTCTGCCTGCCCGTCATATTTTTCCATCAGCTTTTGAAACTTTTCCTGTTTCAATGTCATAGGTGTTGCCATAACTACCACTCTTGAGTTTTCCTTGTATTCTACCGCCGGTTTTATCGCCGGTTCTATCCCGACAAGAGGCATATCCGGGTACATCTTCCTAAGCACTCTGACTGCTGCACTCGTTGCCGTGTTACATGCAACAACAATGGATTTTGCCCCCATCTCCATAAGCTTTTCAACATTCTTTATGGTAAGTTCCCTTATCCTGCTTATTTCCTTTGTACCATAAGGTGCATTTATTGAATCCCCAAAATAAAGATAATCTTCATTTGGCATAATTTTAACCAGTTCTCTAAGTACACTTATGCCGCCAACCCCTGAATCAAATACTCCTATCGGACTTTCACTGTCTGTCTTAACACTCACTTTTAAATCTCCCTTAATATAATCATTATTTAGTGCCTGTTTTATCAAATGATATTAGTGTCAAAAAGTATTTTGACCTCTGTATCATTAAATTTTATAATACAACATTTTTATTATAATCTCAAACAAAAAGGAAGTATCAGTTTTCTTATTTTAAAGAATACTGACACTCCCCTGTAATATCATCATATGAATATTTTATGATTGCTTATCAATCATCTCTATCAATAATCTCACGATAAAACTCTGTGTAATCTTTTCTTCCTGCTTTCATGGCTGCTATAGCTGTACGAGGATGCTGGTTTAAATGACCTGTAAGAAGATATGGAATAGCAAATCCCCATTCAACTCCCGCTGCTCTAAGCGGTTCAATGTTTTCTTCAATAAATTTAATAATTGGGAAAAGATTATACTGTGGATTTTTAAGAAATCCAAGTAAAAGTTCCATCTGGCAGTTTCCCGCACCTCTTCCCATTCCACCCATTGTAGCATCAAGATAAGATACACCCTGGGTGCATGACTCTATAGTATTTGCAAAAGCAAGCTGCTGATTGTTATGTGCATGCATACCGATGTATTTGCCATATTTGTCAGCGATTTCCATGTACTGCTCTGATATTTTTCTAATCTGCTCCGGGAAAAGAGAACCGAAACTGTCTACTATGTAAATTCCGTCTACAGGACTGTTTCCAAGCATTTCAAGTGCTGTATTTATATCAGACTCTTTTGCGTTTGAAATAGCCATGATATTACATGTAGTTTCATATCCCTTTTTATGAGCATCCTCTATCATATCGAGTGCTGCCGGCATAGTGTTTACATATGTTGCAACTCTGACAAGGTCTACTGGACTGTCTGCTCTGTCATGTATATCCTGTTTATAGTTGCATCTTCCGACATCTGCCATAATGGAAATCTTAAGGTCTGTATTATTATCACCAACGATTTCCCTGATTGTCTCATCTTCAGCAAATTTCCATTTTCCAAACTTGTTTACATCGAACATTTCCTTATCGGCACGATAACCAAATTCCATATAATCTACTCCTGCCTTTACATTTGCAAGATATAAATTTCTGATAAACTCATCTGTAAAATAGAAATCGTTGACAAGACCTCCGTCACGAATTGTTGCGTCCAAAACTTTTATATCTGGACGAAATGATAATAAATCACCTTTCTGTGCCACTTTTGTTTCCTCCATTTCATTTTAACTGCTGTACAGTATTTTTTAGGAAATACAAGTTTCCCATACTTAAAAAAAAGCATACCCAAAGTGCCGTGTCCCGAATTTTGAGTCCTAGCAAGCGCTAGGTGGGCAACCGCACATGTAATTCTGCCTTCCGCTGCTATAGGTGGCGGCTTGGCATCCTTACATAAATATAGGAATCCCAATTCAAAAGTGTAGGTTCAAAATATCAGGAGTATCGAACACCCCAGGCATGTATGCTTTTGTTAATAATAGTATATACACTTTCCATTAAAAATACAACTGTAATTTTTATTTTCTCTATTCATAATCATCCATGGCGGTACACTCATAAAATGAGAAAGAGAATTTTGTACCTTTTCCCGGTTCACTCTGCACTTTGATGTCACTGCCGTGCCTCATTGCTATCTGTTTGGCTATCATGAGACCAAGACCTGTTCCTTTTTGATTTTGTTTAAGCTTTGATTTATAAAATTTTTCAAATATATACGGTAATGCCTCTTTAGAAATTCCGACACCAAAATCCTCTATAGACACATTTATCCTGTCATCTTTTCCTATGCAGACTATGACCTCTCCATCCTGACTTGAAAATTTGACAGCATTGTCTATGATTATCATAAACATCTGTCTAAGCCTTTCGTAGTCTCCAAGTATCATACACGGATTTTCCTCATCAACCATAAGATTTAAAGTGATTTTGATATTTTTCTCTTTTCCTATTTCTTTGGCACTGCGTATCACATCTCCAAATATCTGCCTTATGCTTACCGGTTCTTTTTCTATACAAAAATCAGGGTTCTGCATTTTTGACAATATAAATAAATCTCCTACAAGCCTTTCCATGCCACGGCATTCAATAAGCATTTTCTGGTAAATATCTTTTACCACATTTTCTTCCGAGACAATGCCGTCATTTAATGTCTCTGCATAACCACGCATTACCGTTATCGGTGTCCTCAATTCGTGTGATACATTTGCAAAGAAATCCATCCTTAACTGTTCCTGATTTTTTCTCTCTACTCTCGCACTTTCCAGCTTCTTTGTCAAATTGTCAAGATTTGTTTCAAGTCTGCCTATCTGGCTCTCCGGATGTTTTACATTTATTCCAGAATAGTCTCCAAGTGCAATATTTCCTATATCTTTACCAATCTTATCAAGAGGTTTTGTCAGATATCTCGACAAAATTATTACTACGATAAGTGAAATAAATGCAGATAAAAGCACACTCATACTTATAATGGATTTTCCCTCATTTATTCCCATAGTCTGTCTGTCTACCATGGAAACCATCATAACGGCACCAGATACTTCTGTTGACCGGATATTCTTTATCGGAACAGCTACATACAAAATAACCATCCCATACACTTTGTCATATGCCGTATTTGACGCAATCTTCCCATCATAAGCACAGTCAAGCACATCATTCATCTTATTTGTAATCACATCTCTCGATATTTCAGAATTTGTATAATCATCACTAAGCAGTTCTTTAGCATTTTTATTACTTACTATCCAGATATCCGTTTTCTCTGCTCTTTCAAGTTCATCAATATAAACACTGTATTTCTGAAACTGATTTTCTCTTTTTCCATCTTGAAACTTTGCAACTCTTCTTGCTATTGTTTTTCCCTGTTTCGTCAACAGTGATGTATAAGAACGTATATAATTTTTCTCATATATTTTGATAAAAATCGCACCCGTAAGTATGCTTGTAAAAACAAGAATAAACGCAAAAGACAAATAAATTCTTAAAGAAATGTCATTTTCCTTTATCTTTCCGATTAATTTTTTAAATATCTTCTTCATTGATTGCAAATTTATATCCAACTCCCCAAATTGTCTTTATGCTCCACGCAGGATGCTCAACCGAATCAATCTTTGCACGCAGTCTTTTTATATGTGAATCAACTGTTCTGCTATCGCCATAATAATCATATCCCCAAAGGCTGTCCAAAAGATTGTCCCTAGTAAATACCTTGTTTGGATTGCCGGCGAGTGTCCACATAGTCTCTATCTCTTTTTTCGTGAGTGGAATTTTCCTGCCGTCTATCATAAATGAATATTCCTCAAGATTTACTTCCATGTTGTTGACCTTTAATACAGAGGCAGAATCTTTAGAAATTTCATCCCTGTTTATACGTCTTAAAACGGCACGCAGCCTTGCCATTACCTCACTCGGACTGAACGGCTTTACAATATAATCATCAGCACCTATGTCAAGTCCCATAATCTTATCATAGTCCTCCCCCCTCGCTGTGATAAGAATAATAGGTACACTTGATTTTTGTCTTATACTTTTGCAGACTTCATATCCGTCCTTAAACGGCATCATAACATCAAGCAGTACTGCTACAGGCTCATTTTTAAAGTACATATCTTCAGCCATAACGCCATCTGTAGCTATAAGCGGCTCATATCCTTCTTTCTTAACATACACGGATAAAATGTCCGTTATATCCTTATTGTCATCTGCTATCAAAATATAACTCATTTCAAACATCCTCCATTCTGTACAAATTACTTATAAGTTTAATATCACAAATTTACTTATTTTTATAATACCACCAAAATGTGTCAGAATAAAGATTGCAATTTTAATGTAAATGACAACAAATTGCCATTTACCGATGATAACATATTTTTTGAGGTATATTAGTGTATTGGATATTTATGGGACAAATAGGAAAGGGAGCATATATGTTTAAAAAGAATCAAAAATGGTGTTACAGGAAAAAAGCCGCCCGGTTACTGGCTGTCTTTTTTATTTCATCTACGATTGCAACATCTGCTTTAGGCAGCATTTCACATGCAGCTTCAAAAGGTGCTGCAGACACCGGTACAACCCAAAATCATGCAAATATTATCAAGTCAAGACGCTCAACTCAAAAAACAGACTCCATTACACTCAGCCATAGAAAAGATACTATTCTGACTGATACGGTAAATACTTTATCAGTAAATAATATGGCTAAAAAATGGACTGCTTATTTTGAAAGTTCAGATGAAAGTATTTTAAAAATTACTAAAAGCACTTCTTCGTCTTGCGAATACCGTGGTGTACGTCCCGGTACTGCTGAAATAAGAGTAAAAGTATCAAAGCCGGGCTTTTTATTTGTTCCGAATAATGTATATCTTCATTGTGACGTTACGGTCTCTCCAAAAGCCGTAAGCATTAAATTTACCAAAAAAAAGTACAGAGTACAACCCGGAACAAAGAAAAAACTTAAACTTACGACAAGACCAAGCATATCAAAAGAAAAAGCAACATTTGAGTCATCAGATACCGAAATCGTTGAAATTGATACGAACGGCAGAATTTATGCAAAGAGTATCGGTACTGTAACTATTACTGCCAAAATATCAAATGGCAAGACCGCCAAGTGTAAAGTTATAGTAAGAAACAAAACTGCTCAATAAAAAGACACTTAAAATTGATATTTTGATTTAAGTGAATGCTCCTGCAAAAAAAGCGATACACAATAGTGTACCGCTTTTTTTCGTAGAACAATTACGTTTCTGTTTTTATATTAATAATCCAATGAAATTTCACTTGTAAATGCCGGATGTTTTCCATCCTTTTCTGAAATATTTGGTGTTGTACCCTCAGGAATAGGCCATTTAACTCCAATAGTAGGATCATCCCACTTTATTCCTGCCTCTGATGAAGGGTCATAAAAATCAGTGCATTTATAAGCAAATTCTGCCGTATCAGAAAGCACATAAAAACCATGTGCGAATCCTTCTGGAATATAAAACATGTTTTTCTTTTCAGCACTAAGTGTAACTCCAAACCACTTTCCGTATGTCTTTGAACCTTTTCTGATATCTACGGCTACATCATAAACTTCACCTGAAAGAACTCTGACAAGTTTTCCCTGTGTATGATTTTTCTGATAATGTAATCCTCGTAAAACACCTTTTGTAGAACTTGACTGGTTGTCCTGTACAAATACCATATCAAGTCCTGCTTCCTTAAATTCCTCATAGTTATATGTTTCCATGAAGTAACCCCTTGAGTCACCAAAAACTGTTGGCTGAATCAAATATAATCCTTCAATATCTTCACATTTTTCAATCTGAAACTTTCCCATAATAATCTAATCTCCATTTCTTATTTTTCAAAATTCACTATTAAATCCGTTTATTTTTGAAAAAAGGAAGCTGCTCACTGATTACAATGTAACAACTTCCTGTATATTAAATGCTATATTTTAATTAAGCAAGCTTAGATTTTGCAACTTCTACGAGTGCTGCAAATCCTTCAGGATCGCTGATTGCCATCTCTGAAAGCATCTTTCTGTTAAGATCGATGTTTGCAAGTTTAAGACCATACATAAATTTGCTGTATGAAAGTCCGTTCATTCTTGCTGCTGCATTTATACGAGCAATCCAAAGTCTTCTGAACTGTCTCTTTCTTTCCTTTCTTCCAGCGAAGGAAGATGTAAGAGCTCTCATTACAGACTGCTTTGCAACTCTATACTGCTTAGATCTTGCTCCTCTATAACTCTTTGCAAGCTTTAATACTCTATTGTGTTTCTTTTTTGCATTTAAACCGCCTTTAATACGTGCCATTCGTCTATCCTCCTAAATTATTTTGAATATGGTAAAATACGTTTCATCATCTTTGCATTTGTAGCGTCAACCTCTACTGCTTTTCTAAGATTTCTCTTTCTCTTTGTAGATTTCTTATTTAAGATATGACTCTTATAAGCCTTCATTTTCATGAGCTTACCTGTTCCTGTTGTCTTAAAACGCTTAGCTGCAGCTCTTTTGGTTTTCATTTTTGGCATGATAATTTCCTCCTTAACATATGTTTATCTATCGGAACTTTATTAATTCCATTTAAAGAATGTCTTTTAGACAAGCTTTATTAACGCTTCTGTGACAAGAACATAACCATAGAACGTCCTTCCATTTTAGCATTCTTATCAATCACTGCGATATCTTCAAGTTTTTCATAAAAACTGTCAAGTATCTGTTTGCTATAATTTACATGTGCCATTTCTCTTCCACGGAAACGAAGTGTAACCTTAACTTTATCTCCCTTTGTAATAAATTTTCTTGCCTGATTTGCTTTAGTATTCAAATCATTTGTATCAATATTTGGAGAAAGTCTCACTTCCTTGACTTCCATAGTCTTCTGTTTTTTCTTTGCTTCTTTTTCTTTACGCGCAAGTTCATATCTATACTTACCGTAATCGATTATCTTGCAAACCGGTGGCTTAGCATTTGGCGCAATCTTTACAAGATCTAAATCTGCTTCTCTTGCAAGCTTTAATGCCTCCCTCGATGACATAATACCAAGCTGTTCTCCGCTTTCGCTTACCAATCTTACTTCTCTGTCTCTGATTCTTTCATTAATCATTAAATCGCTAATTGTAGTGCACCTCCAAATAATTATAAGCTATATACAATGTCTAAAATAGTAAAAAAAAAGTGAATAGCAAAGTCTATCCACATTCATCAATAATATATAATAAATATAAATTATATTCAGTACTCATTCAGAACCCGAGTCACTCGCTTGTGCTAAGGTGAGAGTGGATAACTCTACTTCGTCATTGTTTACACAACAAACATTACTTTATCATATAAAAAGAACTGTGTCAAGTGTTTTTGGCACAATTCTTTTTAATTTTATGATTCATTTATTATTACTAAAATCCTTTACGATTTGTATAAGTTCATCTCTTATCTGCGGAGATTCGTTTATAACGTAATCTAACTGTTTTATTATATTTTCCTTTAACTGTTCATTATTTTCTATGCGTTCTCTGAGCATCTGACGCCTTTGATTAAGTTCATGACGTATTTCAACCATTTCTTTAGGGTCAACTATCGCAACACATCTGCTAAGCCAGATGTCTGTATCAACCACTCCTACGTCTTTTAACATAATAACCAGATTTTCATTGTTCGCATTGAGCATTTCAGTATTTTCACGGAATTTTTTTTCATATTCACGCATCTTGCAATACTCGTTCCACTTCTGCTCAAAATCCTTGGCATTTTTTACTCCGAATTTGTTACAATTGTAATCAAGAACATTTATATTGTTGATATATTTGATTTTTACTTTATTTAAGAGCGTGACTGCCCTGTTTATCTTTTTTTCTATCAATATGACATCACGCCTGTTTTTTTGTGACTCAAATATAAGTGCCGCCGCTGAAACAGCCGCAAGAAATACAACTCCTAAATACGGAAGCGTCATATCAGCTTTTAACGCATAAAAGATTACTATAAGAAGGACTATAAGTGAAATGATGAGTAGTGCAAGTATCTTTGTCATTCCTTTTATTGCATTCTGCTTATTAACAACTTCTTTTTTCTGCGAATACAAATTTTCCTTTTCTTTTTTCAGGTTCGATATATCACTTTCTATAGCTGTCTGATAAAACTCTGCATTGTACATCTTTTTTATCTCATCTACAAGTTCATCCTCAAACGGCTCAAATTTTCTCATCTGTGCATCACTTATAGTAAGATTTCTGTTTTTGTACTTGTTTCTCTCACTTGTCAGTGTCAGAATGCTTTTGCAGACATCATCTATTTCTTTTCTCTCAGCATCAGAAGCCATGTCTATGCGTTGAATATCCGTGAGATATGACGTTACTTTCTCATACTCTTTCTTTGCTTCCGCTATCTGCCTTTCATTTTCGGCTATTGCCTCGCAGTTTTCTCTTACAAACCTTACCGTATCATTTTTATCAACAGTTACAGGCACATCCTGTTTTGTAACCTCCGGTTCAAGAATCTCTTTTTTTAAATCCGCTTTATGATTGCTCTTTTCCGGTTCAACAACTGTCTGCGTGTTTTCCTGTATACTCTCTGATACATTTTCTCTCTGTTTATCTTTCTTTCTTTTTCCTAAGAAAAACATATATCCCCCTTTTCAACCTAATGTACATTAGTTTAATGTATCATTGTCACTGCGTTATTTAACTGAAAATCATTTATACCGTATACCGGTAACAATTTCATTCCTATAATCTTCTTTCCACTGATTTATATAATTTCCTACCTTTTCATAATACTCTTCCACATAACCTGCTTTCATAATTCCTTCAAGTTTCATAATCCGGCGTATTTCTTTTGAATTTCTTGTCTCTTCATCAGTCTTTGCGAAATCTTCCATTATATTGTTTAAAATTTTAATATCAATATCAAACTTTTTTACCCCTTTATCGAAGAGTTTTTTATCTCCCGTAAGTTTGAGTGCATAAAAATATGAGCGAAGCGATTCTTCTTTTCTGTTTTTTTCATATGCGTGCTCAAAGCTGTCCGACGCTTTTATAAACGAACCCATACCGCAAAATGCCGTACCCATATTGTGATATACTGCCCCGTAATCTTCCTCCGTGGCATTTAACATATCGTCTGTGCCAAGTATCTGCGTATATTCTTCAATTGCTTTTTCATAAGAGCCGAATCGGCAGTAATTGTCTGCTTTAATCTTAGCTTTCTCCCATTTTGAAAGGTCAGCTATCGCATCCATTATCCCGATAAGTTCATTTATCTGTTCTTCATCATAATAATCACAACTGCAGCATATTGTAACGACTATATCTTTAAGATTATTTTTGTCATTCCGCATACTGTCTATCTTGTCTGCAACAATATCCATATTTAATTCATCTCTAAGCCATACCGTAAATGCACTATCAAATATTTCTTCCTGTATTATGTATATATTGTTGTAAACATAATAGCATACTTCTTCTATTGAATATACATTCGTATCTGTCAATCTGAAATGATATGGTTTCTCTGCTATCTTTCCAAAGCACTCGATTAGCTTACCCATATTTTTCCTCCATATTTAACCCTGTTTTGCATTGTCCTGTGCATCAAGTTTTATATAACGCTCCCATATCCTGTTTGTGGATGGAGAAAACTCACCAAATCCGTTATCTTTTAATGTTACAATACATGTATTTCTGTCCGCAAATCTTATTCTGACAGTAAATCGTGTCATTTTATTTTCACGGGCGGCAAATCCACTCAACGAAAGTATGTGTGCTCTTGTCTCCCTGCTTAAAATATTCCTGTCTGTTATCTGAATTTCATCTTCATTGTCAGGTATAATATCTATTGAAGCATCAATGTCACTCCACAGCGTACCTGCTCTGGCAAGCACAACATCATGTATTTTTGCATCATGATATGTTGTAATTGATATGTCACTTGTAAGCATATCATCATCAAGAAAAATAAATTCTTTTAACTTCTCTTCCTCTGTCAATGCTCTTGCAGCATAACACGCTCCCTTTGTGAAAAGATTCTGTCCTCTGAACACACGCCTTCCGTTGCATAATTTTCTCAACGCTTCAGTAGCCCATGCTTTCTCAAATCCTTTTCCTGTAACATATATTGTTGTAACCATTTTTTTGTGAAGAATCGTGTTTGCTGTATTTAAAAACATATACTCTATATCTTGATTTTCTTCCAGTGCCTCATATGGCATTATGTGCGATAAATCCTGCGTATCCGTTCCCACTATATATGGAAGTGTTCTCTTATCTACAGTGAGATTTGTATATCTGAGACCATCTTCATCATATTCAAAAAGTCCTACATTATTTGCCCACAGTTCTTTTGACTGGCTGACAGCATAGTACATATAGCTCTGTTTTCTTCCAAAAACCACCATTCTGTCATTTTCTATTCCAAGCGAAACACCGACACTTTTCAGCATATCAACAACAGCCGGTTCCCGTTTAGGTACGGTTATCACAAGTTTTAATATCGTCTCATTTGGAAAATATTCTTTTAGTAAACTCAACAGTTTAATCATAAACTTTTTTACTACATCTTTTGTTTTAAAAATATAACTTCCTGCCTGAAACTTTTCCTCACCTGAAATTTTATCAAGAATATTGTCTATGAGTGTATATCCTCCAAGTTCAATATTCTTTTTTGTCTTCCACAGCCATTCATTTGTGTTTGGATTCACAAGCAACGCAAAGGGTATCTCATAAATTCTGTCTTCTCCTTCTGGAATCCCCACCGGTACAGGCTCATATATCTTTTTGTCATAATACGAAATCTGAGCAAAATCCCTGCCCAAATCAACTCCAACCAACAGCTGTCTCCCCGTCTCCATATAAGCTGCCCCTTTCATCAATTATCTATAAAAGTTTAAACATTTTTCTGACATTTTCTATCTCTGATTCATAATCTGCCATCATGTCTACAAGAGTTTTATCATCGTTCATCTCTTGTGCTATAAGCATCATGTTTATATTATGAAATCTGCTGCCCGCTCTCTCATTGTCCATTGTCTCATCAAAATGAACACTGTTTTTACAGGTAACTACTTCACCCTCATCTCTCAATTCCGTTATATAATATTTGAGCACTTCATCCTGAAACATCACAAATTCTTTCACTCGTATTCCCTCAAACACATTCGGCATAGTCTCTATAATATACTCATCTTCACTTATTTCTTTTTCTTCTTTTGAGGATGCTATATAATAATGTATCTTTACATCATATTCAGGATTTGCCGTATACTCAACATAATGTTCGTCAAGTATGTGCACCGGAAGCGGAAACTTTCCATAATAATCCTTGAAGAATGGAAATATTTTCCCACTGTTATAAAGCTTGTTCAAATTGTAATCCGCAAAATTCAGTTTTTCCTGACTGAGTTCTTTCTGCGTGCTGAAATATTTAAGTACAGCAATGAGACAAGGAAGATTATCCTGTTTTCTTACTTCCCTGTAAAAATATTCAAAAATCTTTTCAGGAAGCGGATATTTTTTTATAAGATACTTATAAGCAAGCATCTTCATAAATGATACCGTAAGTTTTCTGTTTGAATCATGCTCATAAAAACTGTAAAAGACACTATAGCTCTCCGGACTGAATTCCTCCGTAAACACAAGCTGGGCTATTATCCTTTCCTCCAGTTCTTTAACATCAATTCCGAAACCGTCAGCAGCCTTCCACAAATCTATCATGCTGTCAAGGTTTCCATTATAAAACATGCACATATATTTAAGCATATTTTCATCGAATTTACCATTCGCAAATATGTGGTATGCAAGTTTTATAAGCGAACCATCCTCTGTTTTCTGATTTTCAAAATAACCGGATGATATTTGCAGCAGTCTCTTCGGTTCTATATTCTGATAGCCAAACAGCATTATTCCTTCCATTGCCTTATCGTAACAGTGTCTTACAGTACAATACTCTATATACTGTTTCCTGTCTCCCGGACTCACTTCATTCCAATCAATAGTCTTTAATGCCTCATCAAGCAAATCACCCTCAAAGTTGTCAAAATAATATCTGAGCATAGCCGAAAAGATTTTTCTTTTCTGATATGCACTTACGATATCAAGTTCATAAACTCTTCTAAGCACATCGACAGTGTCCGCATTTATCTGTCTGAAATGTTCTATTTTGTCGTACATGAAAAGCAACAGACATGCATTTGTCTTGTTCATCTCAAAGCACTTGTCAGCAAGATAATCGAGGTGTAGAAGTTTGTTCAATGTGTAATCAATAGACATTGCATATCTGTTATCAAGTGCATCTGCAAGAAATACCTGTGCATTTTCAGTAAACACCTGCACAACCGCCTTTCCGTTCACTACCGGCACAAACTGTTCATCCTTCAATTCCCTATGTCTTACATACACACCGACTATATCAGGATTCGAGCATTGTATCTCATGAGCAAACATAATGTCAGGAAGTTTCTGAGCCACATCGTCTGTAAGATTGTCCTCATTTAAAAACTGCTCATAGCACACGGCAAGATTTTCACTTATTCTTCCTGCCTCAATCTGTGCAAATGCAAAATCTTCGATAATATTCTGGTATGAAGCATAAGTATCAGGGTCATTCTCACGATTTTTTATGATATATGCATACAACATCGCCTTTTTTGATACCGACAAATGATTGTCATACATAAAATAAAGCAGCACTGATTTTGTAAGTTTTATACTGCTGTCCTGTTTTAACGAATCCATATAATACTCAAATAGTTCAGTTATTTTAAGGTTGTGCTCTATGGCAAGACCATACCATTTATTTGCTTCCTGATTTATTTTCTGCCCTCTCATATACATTCTGCATATTCCTGCAAGCACTTCGTCATCAGAAAATCTCGCATATGTACTTATCATATCTCTCAGTACGACTTTATTAAACTCTTTTGAACGCCCTGCAAGGTAAACATATCTGAGTGCAAGTTCCTTTGACAAGAATTCATTTTCACAGCCCCAGTGAAGACATCTTATAATAGCAGGAGTGATTTCTCTGAGTGCACCTGCTGATGTATTTAACGCACTGCACATTTCAAAATAGATAACCGGACTGCTGCATCCACCCTCCACACAGTCAAGTACATCCTCAAGTTTTCTTCTGTCTGATTCATAGACCGGGTCAAGATAAAGCAAGAACCATAATATCTGCCAGCTGTTATCCTCACTTTCATAACATGCCCTGACTTTTTCTATGCACTCGTCTTTTATATCATTTTCTTCTGCCCATAAAGCTTTAAGATACTGATATGCACAGTAATTTATCTTTTCTGTCTCATATAATCTGTTCTCTATCTCATCAAAATATGACAATCCGCTTTTAACTCTGCTGTTGTCACCTGATAATATACCCAGATGTATATCATAAAGTTTTTTGGCATTTCCATCTATATGTGCCAGATTTTTCTCGGCACTCAAAATGTAATCTTTCTTTTCTATTCTTCCCATGGAAAATTCAAGATACATCTTCATTAAATCATAATACGCCGTCTGTCTCGCAAGAGATTTGACAACAATATCATGGTCAGTACCTCTTTTCTGTGCCATAACCTCTATAACAAGTGTCTGCCTTACAGTCTGAATCATCACTCTTCCGTAATTGATACCGGCAGCCATCTTGTCAACATCAACAAGAAACTTTATTTTATATGAATTTCCCGAAAATTTATCTGTCCATATTATTTTGTGCTCTGGCTGCAGAAACTTTGCATCGGAGACAACATGCAGTTCGCAAAATCCCCAATTATCCTTGGTGATAGTGACCTCTTCCTCAAATGATTCAACACAGTCATCATAAATAAAATTTGTCTTATCAAGTGTAAATTGAATAGGAAGTTTTTTGTGAATTGCAATGAGAAATTCTTCCATTGCTATGCCCTTGCTCGTACCCGAAAGAAGCCCTCTGTACAATGCTATATTCCCAGGTTCTTTATATAAAAATACTTCTTCAAATTTTTTATTTTTAAATAATGCCACTGCCTCCGATTCATCTTCACGCGCAAGGTTTGCAAAATGAAACATATCTTTTATCTTTCCAATGGAGGCATTGCATGCAGGAACACCTATTGAAATACTAAACGGTATTTTAAGGCTTCCACAGTCTGATATAATATCAAAACTGCCTTTTATCACTTCTCCCGGAATACATTTTTCTCCAACAAATGTATATTTTATCTCGCACTCTTTTCCCTCAAAGCTGTCATTCTCAAGCATCATATAATGACAGTCTGTTACTGCCATGCCTCTTATAACAGAGCCTTTATCCGTCCACACTCTGATATTTCCTGAAATATTTTCCCCTGCCTCCGTTTCAAGCGAGATTTCTGAGCTGTCACATTGTATAACAGACTGCTCATATTCAAATTTGCCATTTGCATAAAGATTTATCTTTTTGTTCATACAACCCTCCGGAAAATGATTACCACTCTTACTGATGGCATTAGTGGGTATATTATATCACTTATCGGCTCTTTGTGTAAAGAGACGTGATTACTTGTATTTTCGCGTAATCTCGAAATCTATTCTTACTCTTGATGTATCCCAGCAAAGCAGATATAATAAAGGGGTTGCATATGAAGATTTTAACAGTGAAAGGATTTTATTATTATGAAAAATATATCTGACAGAAAACGTATAGTTGTAAAAGTCGGTACATCAACTCTTACGCACCGCACCGGTATGCTCAATATCAGGAGAGTGGAACAGCTTGTTAAAACTCTTGCTGACATTCAAAATTCCGGTCATGAGGTTATTCTTGTTTCCAGTGGTGCTATCGGTCTTGGGATGGGTAAACTTGGTCTCAGGGAACGCCCAAAGGATACTCCCGGCAAACAGGCTTGTGCCGCTGTCGGTCAGTGTGAACTCATGTACCTTTATGATAATCTTTTCGCTGAATACAGTATAACCGTCGCACAGATGCTTCTTACAAAATATATCCTTCTTGAGGACAGGCGGAAAAATGTTGAAAATGCTATGGAGAGACTTATTGCTCACGGTGTCATTCCTATAATCAATGAAAACGATACTGTTGCCATAGATGAGCTTGAACTTGAAGTTGGCGAAAATGATTCGCTTGCTGCTACCGTAGCTGCAATTGCAAAAGCTGATTTACTTATCATCATGTCAGATATAGACGGACTTTACGACAAAGACCCTCATACATATGATGACGCCAGACTTATCCCTGTCGTACATGAAATAACAGATGATATAAGAGCACTCGCAGGCGGTGCCGGAACAAAACTCGGAACAGGCGGCATGATTACAAAATTAAATGCCGTTGAGATTGCATATGACTCAGATATAGATGTGGTTCTAATGAACGGTCAGCATCCTAAAACTTTGTATGATTTGTTTGACGGTAAAACTGTCGGTACATTCTTCTGTAAAAAACCGGATTGAATATTTTAAATTAAGAACAATATTTATTCGATATAAAAAATAAAATAAGCACATACGAACACACATACAAACAGCAGAGATTGATATAAATTTTCAATCCCTGCTGTTTATTTTAAGTCTATGACAATTTATCAAGTAAAATTTTAACCAGTTTATCATTGTCCTCAGGATTCATGAAACAGAATCGGATATATTTGTTATCAAGGAACGGAAATGTTGAACAGTCTCTTATCATAAGTCCCTGTCTTATAGCCGTATCAAAAAGTTCCTCCGATGTCACATCCTCTTTTAGTATTTTCACAAGAATAAAATTAGCATGCGGCTTATAGAATTTTAAGTTAGGACATTTTTCTAATATTTCACATATTCTCTTCCTCTCGGATGATATAAGTTCCCATGTCTCATTTATATACTCAGTATCTTTAAACATTATCTCACCTGCTATTGCTGCAAGCGAGTTTATAGTCCACGGATTTTTTCTGCTGTCTATCTCTTTTAAAAGTTCATGATTTCCGCATATTGCATAACCAAGTCTAAGCCCCGGCGCTGCAAAAAATTTTGATATTCCACGCAGAATGATAATGTTATTGTAATAACCCGTAAGCGGAATAGATGTTATTTCAGAGGTATTCTCCGAAAATTCCACATAAGTCTCATCAACCATAACAAATATTCCTTTTTCTTTACATGTGTCAAGAATTATTCTCATGGATTTTCTATCGATTTGAGACGATGTAGGATTGTTCGGGTTGCATACCACGAGCAAATCTATATCGTCTGTCAATGCTTTCTGCAGTCCTTCTATATCAAGTTTGAAATCATCTGTTTCTTTAAGCCTGAAATACTGTGAGCGTCCGCCGCCAAGTGCAACTTCATGCTCATATTCCGAATATGTCGGTCCTACAATAAGTGCTTTCGCAGGTTTCTTAATCTGAATAACAAGTGAGATAAGTTCAGTTGAACCATTACCCACAAGGATATTTTTATAATCCGTTCCAACATAATCCGCTATACATTTTCTAAGTGACGTATATTCTCTATCAGGATAAGATGTAATCGCATCTATGTGTGATGCCAGCTCTTTTTTTAATTTGTAAGAAATTCCCAAAGGATTGACATTGGCAGAAAAACTTGTTATGTCTTCTTTTTTTATGCCGTATATTTTTTCTATCTTCTCCAAATCGCTCCCATGAAAATGCTCTTTATGTTCAATTTTATCTTTGCTCATCTTAATCTCCCTCACAATCCATGTTATTATTTTCCAACAACAAGTATATCACTGCATTCATTGTATGTGAATATTTTTTATCGGTTTCAGGAAAAATGCTGACATTTTCAACAGGATTATGGTGATTACCACCTGTGATACCATGCTGATTTTAAACCAGTTATCCTCGATAAAAACCGGAACCGAGCCATTGAGAATTTCTGCCAGTTTTGAAATTGCCGATACTGATTCGCATTGTTCCATTGTCATCTGTATTACCGTAAATACAGGATTTACAAGCAGTACCAGACATGCCCCACTGACATCAGGCATGTTTCCGACAGCTCCCATATAATTATAATAATATAATTTTGCTATGATATATGTAACTCCGATTATTATAACCGTCCCTACACATACAAGCATAACTTCAACCATTGAGCAGACCATTGCCGGAACGGTTTTCTTCAAGACAGTGGATGCAAGCATTCCCATACTTCCGATAAAGAATGATATGACGAGTATTGCAAGCATAAACTGTACAAGATCCTCCATCCCAACTCCTCCTATCGTAAATACAATAGATATAACAGGCAGGCTTGATACCACCAACAACAGCACCATGCTGACCGATGAAAGCAGTTTTCCCATAACTATTTTTTCAGGTGTCAGCACTGTCGTAAGCAGTATATCAAGCGTCTGCTTCTCCCGTTCGCCAGCTATACTTCCAGCCGTAAATGCCGGAACCAAAAACATTACTGCTATTATCTCCATGCTTATAAGTATATAAAATACCTTTGCGGCTCCCGAATAATCGACATACGGATTCAGATGCATATTAAACATTACCTCAAATCCTGTTATTGCGATAATTCCAAGCATGAGATTAAAAAGAAATATTATTATTGCAAATTTAACCGAGCGCACCTTGAGCTTTATCTCTTTACCATAAACCGGATTTATCCTTATTTTCATTAAAAAGAACCTCCCTTTTTTCGGTAACTTTCATAAATATTTCTTCCAGATTACCCGACTGTCTTATAAATGATGCAACACCTACATTGTTTGTAACAAGCTGTTTCAATAATTCCGCTTCATCATCAATTGTCCCCAAAAAGCCTATTGTAATATCGTTATCCGATATCGAAATATTACTCACCTTTTTATCAGCTTTTAGCAAATTTACCGCTGTCTGTTTTCCTTCTGTTACATGAATATGAATCGGATTAGATGCATTCAGATGAAGCATGATTTCATCAACTTTTCCCTTTACAAGCATTTTCCCCTGGTCTATCACGCCTACAGATGTACATAATTCCGTAAGGTCATGCAATATATGAGAACTTATAATTAGGGTCTTTTTTTTATCTTTTAGTCTCTTTAAAATATCCTGTATTTCAAGTCTTGCCCTCGGGTCAAGTCCCGAAGCCGGCTCATCCAATATAAGAAGTTTCGGGTCATGCACCAGACATCTCGCAAGACACAGCCTCTGTTTCATTCCTCTCGACAATTCATCAACAAAAAATTCAGATTTATCTGCCAAATCCACAAGTTCCAAAAGATTTTGACATAATTTTTCTGATGCCGAACCCGTTATACCATATATTGAAGCATAAAATTCCATATATTCTATAACTTTGAGATTATCGTACACACCAAAAAAATCGGGCATATAACCTATAATTCTCTTTATTTTTTTACTGTTTTTTACCGCATCTGTTCCTGCAATTGTTATACTCCCTCTATCAGGCTGATTAAGACCAGCCATAATTCTCATGGTTGTTGTCTTACCTGCACCATTTGGTCCTACAAAACCAAATACTTCTCCATCAGCTACATCAAAATTCAAATCATCAAGTGCAACAAAATCTCCATATTTTTTACAAAGATTTTTAACTTCTACCATACATTCTGCCCTCCCGTCTCAGTACTGTCGTTCGAAAAATAATATTTCTCCGTTTCTTTTTCGTACTCTCCAACAAGTTTTACTTCCGGAAGACATATATTGCCAACCTCCTTATTACTCTTGTGTTCAATTGAATAATAAAGTATAAGTGAACCATCAGGTTCAAGATAATCATTCATGTTTCTTATTTTTATTTCCTTACCTGAACTAAACAATTTTTCCAGCTTATTTGTCTGCTTATTTCTGACACTGACTGTTCCAAAAAAGCCATAATCAGAATATTTATTACCTTTTTCTAAAAATTCACAGCCACCACTTGTCTGTTTTGAATACAAAAGCTCTTTAAGTATGAACGATTTCGGAAATTTGTAAGTTACTGAAAATCTTTCCGGTGTACCTGAATATACGTCATATCCGTTTGTATATTCACTTTTATAATTTGCGGCATATGTTTCAAGTGACTCTATGACATCGTATCCGTCAATCTGCTCACTCATCTCAAAATTTCTGCACACACCTGTAACTCCATACAAATCATAGTTAAATTTATCTCTAAAACCTGTTTTTGTATCATCACTCACAAATCCATAAAACCATGCTTTTGCATTTGAGTTATCCTCAAGATATTCTTCTACAACTCCAACTTTTCTTCTGAGACTTGCCGCCATACTGTTTGAGTACATATTTCCACCCATAGCCGATTCAATCATCGAATTTACCGAATTACCATAATCCGAACTATTGTATGTACCCGACTTGGCATACTTGTTTACGTCTATTGTCTCCCCTTTCTCTATATCACCTATATAAAGAAGATTTCCCTGATAATATATCATACAGTTATTAAGAGCATATCCCAATGTATTTGTCACTGTTCCGATAAGCCGCATATCATTTTCTGATACATTTATTGATACAGTCCCCGTATCCCTGACTCTTTGCTTCATAAGAAATTCGGCTCCCTGAAATGAAGATAATCTGTTCATGAGAAGTCTTGTATTATTTTCATTATACTCAACCCCATATTCATAGTCAGAAACATTGTCGCCTTTTATTTTGCTGTCAATATAATATGCATCCGTATTTTTAGGAGTGATATTACATTCTCCTCTCAAGCTTATGGAAAACGGATTATTTGAAATACTGGTAACACTGAATAATGTACTCATATCTTTTGCTTTCGCATTTTTATCATTACCAAGTACGATTTGCGAAAGATAATTTATATATGGCCTTTGTATTCTCGTGCTTGTTCCTACTATGTATATTATCGCCGAAAAAGCAACTGATAAAATAGGCACCGCTATCCATAAATACCCTCTTTTTTTTCTTCTCCTAAAAAAAAGATACATGCCTGGTCCTGCAATTATCACATATATTCCCAATATACAGCCATATAACTTCATGTTCGGTAATACATCATTCTCATTTATTTTTAATGCCTCATCCATATATGAATATCCCATATTGCCGTATGAAACATTTTCACTCTGCATCAATAACTTTTTCTTCGTGCCTTCACTCAGATTACTCTCTATGGTATAAATTAATGCCTTCCCATAGCTTTTCCAGAATTTTTTAGGAATATTAAAAGAAAACTCAGCAACAATAATACTTCCATTGCCAAGTTCTTTTGAAATCATAAGTTTTCTGCCATCGTCTATTAAAACCGAATCTTCATTAAGCCTGAGATTTACAATATCTATTTCCATACTGTCAGTCTCATTCGTGCTTTCTGTGTCAGTCTCCTCTTTCTCATTCCAGCCAAAACTTGTTGAAATTCTCTCTGTCTTTCCTATATATCCCCGTATAAGCGTGCTGTGCAGCTTTTCAAATTCCTTTTGGTAATTACTCCCTGTTCCTACAACAAGCGTACCTCCTGTAGCAATCCACCTTTTTAATACCCTTATGTTGTTTCTGCTGAATTTACCGGTATCATAGTTGTCAAGCAAAATAATGTCTACACTGTCCAGCATGGAAATTGTCTCAAAATCACAGGCACTCATATCAAACACCCTGCCGGTAACACCATTGTTATCATTGTCAATGTCGTCTTTTCTTCTCAGGCTGTCAGATACATAACCGAGTTTTGCCGGTGTATCCGACAAAATCCCCATATAAATCCCTGTAATGTCTGTATCCGCATCGACTTTCGTGTGTGCTCTCATATATACATTTCCACTATTATCACATATAGACACTATATATTCCTGACTTTCAGAGAGCAGCGGAATTGTAAACTGAACTCTTTTACTTTCCTGCATACCGACAACAAATGATTTCTGAATCATTTTCATGTCACTGTTTTCTCCCGATTGATATGTCAGTCTGAATTTGCCGGAAAACGGCTTGCCCTCATTGTTTATCACCGCTGATACTTTCATATCTTTTCCGTATTTAGTATAACCTCTGTAACCAAAAGAAACCTGTGCTGTGATTTCTTTTGCGCTCATCCTCATTGCACCGTTTTTTAATTCTGTTATATTTGCCGCTTCTACATTACACTGATAATGCCTGTCAGCAATAATTAACAATGCAAATAAGATGAGCAGTCTGATCATCCGTAATTTATATCTTGATTTCATCTTTTACCTGCTCATCACTATTTAATAATTCTTTTTTCTGCATATTTAACGGAAGTGCTATCGTAAAACATGTTCCGTCTGTATCACTTTCTACTTTTATCGCTCCATCATGCAGAAGCACTATCTGTCTGGCAATATTGAGACCAAGCCCTGTACCTCCTGTCTGAACTGAACGTGAATCCTCTACCCTGTAAAATCTGTCGAATATACGCGTTAAACTCTCTTGTGGAATTATAAGACCAAAATTTGTTACCCTTATTTGAATTTCCTTTTCAAACTTTTCTACTTCTACAAAAACTCTCTTTCCATCCCTGCCGTATTTTATCGCATTGCTTATAAGGTTTTGAACTGCCCTCGCCATAAGTTCTCCGTCAGCATATATAATACACCCGGAAACATTCTGCGATAAATTATATTCAAGCCCATTGTCATGAAACTGCGGATAAAATTCCTCAACCATCTGCTCTACAAGCTTAACTATATCTATCTCGCTTCTGTGAAGCGTAATCTCGCCACTCATAAGTTTAGTATAGCTGAATAGTTCTTCTATAAGTCCCTGAAGCCTGTTTGCCTTACGCATGGCAATCTCTGCATATTTATGCCTCTCCTCCTGATTGTATTTTTCCATATCAGTCGCAAGCTGAAGATATCCTATTACCGATGTGAGTGGTGTTCTGAGGTCATGTGCGACACATGTTATCATATCTTTATTTGCCTGAAGTGCTTCTCTCTCTGATTTCATAAGCGCATCCAGTTTTTCTGACATCCTGTTTATCTGTATCGCAATCTCCCCGATTTCATCTTTTCTTCTCACTTCAATCCTGCCACCGCCATCACCGAAAGCCATGTGTGCTATACTTCCCGATATATAGCCTATATCGGCTGTAAGCTTTCTTGTTATGAGCATGAAATACATGACAAAAAACAAAAACAGAAAAAATAATATTACAAGCATCAAAAATATTAATGTATTTTTGTCCCACCTTTTAATCGCCTGATAATTGAATATCCTTCCTCTTTCGCCTGTCGTTTTTTGAAACTTTTCAATCATTCTGCCGCCACGACCATACCCACCGTACGAAATGCCGAGTGCCGTACTCAAAAGATAAAGCCCAAAGCCACACACAAGCTCTGTGATGACTGATAAAAACATACTTAATGCAACATAAAATATCAGTTCTGCCCTAAGGCTCTTGAATAAACTACGCTTCAATTTTATATCCAACTCCCCAAACCGTTTTAATAATCTGCGTTTTTCCCGTTCCTGACTCAATCTTCTCCCTGAGTCTTCTTATGTGAACCATCACAGTGTTGCTCATCTCAAAACTTTTTTCTTTCCAGACACGCTCAAAAATCTCGTCTGTAGAAAAAACCTTGTTTGGATGCGAAGCCATAAGAAAGAGAATATCAAATTCTATAGGTGTAAGTTTGACCGGCTTATCATATGCCTTTACCTCATGTGACTTCTTGTCCATCCATAAATTTTCTATGTTTACAACATCTGATGTTTTTGCTTCTACTCCCCCAAAGCTCTGGTATCTTCTCAATTGTGATTTAACTCGTGCTATAAGTTCGCTTGTATTAAAAGGTTTCGTCACATAGTCATCTGCTCCGTTCACAAGACCTGAAACCTTATCGTTCTCGCTGTCTTTGGCACTTAACATAATTATGGGAATCGTGCTTGTCTCCCGTATCTTTGCACATACCTCATTTCCATCTATTCCCGGCATCATAATGTCAAGAATTGCAAGGTCTACTTCTTCCCTGTCAAACAATTCCAAAGCTTCTCTCCCATTATACGCTTTAAAAACATGATAACCCTCGCCCCTTAAATGGATTTCCACCAAATCCGCTATCTCATGATCATCATCAACTACTAAAATATTTCCGTCTGACATATCAGCCTCCTTCCCGGACAGTTCATATGTAATTCATTTACTCTACAACTGTAATAATAACATATGCGCAGTCCTTAAATCTTTACTTTTTTCTTAATATTTGTATACATTGTGCTCATTATATCATAAAAATACCGACCTCAAATCGTTAGATTTTAAGTTCTAACTTTTTGGAGCCGGTATATCTTTTTTATTATATGTATAAAACTTAACAGCTTTCATCTCTCATTGTAAGCTGAAGTTTTTCTCTCTCTTTTGTATCAATTTTAGGAATTGAACGGTCTTTAAGTGACTCATATACTTTCGGAACCATGATACTCTGGTATGCCGGTCTGATAATCTTATCGACATTTATAAGTTCTTCCATTCTGTGTGCACTCCATCCAACTATACGTGCCATTGCAAATATAGGAGTAAACAATTCATGCGGTATTCCAAGCATAGTGTAAACAAATCCGCTGTAAAAATCCACGTTTGCACTTACGCCCTTGTAAATAGCACATTCCTCTCCTATAACTTCAGGTGCAATTCTCTCTATCATTGAATATAATTCAAATTCTTTCTTCTGGTGTTTTTCATTTGCGAGCAATTCAACAAACTGTTTAAATGCAACTGCTCTAGGGTCTGATATTGAATAAACTGCATGACCCATACCATAAATAAGACCTCTCTTATCAAAGGCTTCCTTACGCACAAGTTTTTTAAGATATGCTCTTACTTCATCCTCGTCCGTAGTGTCTTTTACATGTGCCTTGAGATCCTGCATCATCTCGACAACTTTAATATTTGCTCCACCATGTTTTGGCCCTTTAAGTGACGAAAGTGCTGCAGCTATTACAGAATATGTGTCTGAACCTGCAGATGTAACTACTCTCGTTGTAAATGTCGAGTTGTTTCCACCACCATGCTCCATATGAAGTACAAGTGCAAGGTCAAGAACTTTTGCCTCAACATCAGTGTATTCTTTATTCGGTCTGAGCATACGCAAAATATTTTCTGCCACTGAAAGCTCGTCTGACGGTCTGTGAATATAAAAACTCTCATCACATTCATAATGGTTGTAAGCGTGATAACCGTAAACGGCAAGCATCGGAAATACACTTATAAGCATAATGCTCTGGCTAAGTACATTTTCAAGTGAATTATCCGTAACCTTATCATCATAAGATGCAAGTGTAAGAACACTCTTTGTAAGAGAATTCATAATATCCTTTGAAGGAGCTTTCATAATAACATCCCTTACAAAGTTTGTAGGGAGTCTTCTGTTCTTTGCAAGAACAGTCTGAAACTCCTTAAGCTGTTTGTCTGTAGGAAGCTCTCCAAACAAAAGCAGATATGCTGTCTCCTCAAAACCAAATCTGTTATCTTTTCTGAAACCTTTTGTCAAATCATATATATTGTATCCTCTGTAAAAAAGCTGACCCTCACAAGGTATAACTCTGTCTCCGTCCATCTCAGTAGCTTTTATAAGAGAGATATTTGTGATTCCTGACAATACTCCTTTTCCGTTTTTATCTCTAAGTCCCCTTTTAACGCCAAATTCATCAAATAGTTTTCCATCTATGGAATTGTTCTCCACACATACTTTTTTGTAACGCTTTGTGTATTCCTCCATCATCTGTTCATGACTTCCCTGAAATATTCCATCCTGCATATATCACTCATCCCTTTCTCTTTTTTTGTCATTAATAAATTATACCTCTGTTGTATAACAACTGTCAAATTTGTCTGACATTTTTTAATAAACTTTTAATAAAAATTAAATCTTTATAACTGCTTTTGACCCCATTATCTTAAAGTTTGCTGATTATAAAAGGCATACTTGAAAATATCTCTAATTACCTTTATTATATTATGGATACATTTATTGTTTTATAATTGAAATCAATACATAAAATTGAAATATACCAAATATATCAGAAAGGTTGTGTATTATGTTAGAAAAAGAAGTTCTTGACAATATCGTAAACGAGATTACCGACAACTATCACAGCGAGGAATTATTTTATTTAAAATCAGGGCACTGTATGCCAAACCGTGACACTATAACACATATCATAATGGGGCTCAGGCAGCTTATGTTTCCGGGATATTTCGACAATGAAAATCTGAACAAAACTGTACCTGAATTTTTTGTAGGTCACAATATCACAAAAATCTACAATGACCTTTACTGCCAAATTAAAGCGGCATTTTTACAGCAGGCAAAAGATAATGCAGATGAAGCTGAAATTGAAAAACATACAACTGAAATATGTTCAAACTTTTTTGCATCATTCAGCCACATTCAAAATCTTTTATTAAAAGATGTAAATGCTGCTTTTGACGGTGACCCTGCCGCAAAAACAAAAGAAGAGATAATCTTTTGCTATCCGGGACTTTTTGCAATTTTTGTTTACAGATTTGCACATGAGCTTTATAAAATGAATGTTCCGTTCATACCAAGAATAATGTCTGAGTATGCGCACGACCACACGGGTATCGATATAAATCCGGGTGCTACAATCGGAGAATATTTCTTTATCGACCACGGTACGGGCGTTGTTATCGGAGAGACAACAGAAATCGGAAACAATGTTAAGATATATCAGGGTGTAACACTTGGCGCACTCTCAACAAGAAGCGGTCAGCTTCTTCGCAACATCAAACGACATCCAACCATTGAAGACGATGTAACCATCTACTCAAGTGCATCAATACTTGGCGGTGAAACAGTTATCGGAAAAGGGTCGGTCATTGGCGGAAATGCATTTATCACAGAATCTGTTCCTGCCGGAACAAGAGTAAGCGTTAAAAATCCTGAACTTAGTTTTTCCACAAAGAAAAAACACAGTGCCGATGAACTTCCACGATAATAAAGAATTTAAAAATACTTGAAAATAATATAATACATGGGGCAAAATACATTTTGACCACAACATCATAATATAAATATACGAATGGAGAAGAAAATGAAAACGTTTTTAAAAAGACTTTTAATCACAGCACTTTTAATTTCAATAATCATACCACACACAAACACACAATACGCAAAAGCCGAAGAAAAAACAAAAGACATTATTTGTCTTTCAATAAAGGGCAGCACACTCACTTATGCCGACGCTGTATGGACTTATGAACTTGGAATGGAAGATGAAAACATTGTAGGCAGACCAAAAAAACATACAATAAAACTCGCTTCAAAAGTTTCCTACAACCTTTTAAAACCAACCGATATATCAAAAACACATAGTGTAAGCAAAGCAAAATTCATAAAATCCATAAAATATTACGAACCTAAACTTACAAAAGACGGAAAAATAAAATATTACTGGGGCATGGCAGCAAGAATTACTCTATCAGGAAAAAAAGTCAAAAAAATCAAACAGATATATCAGGCATAATGCAAAATCTAAAACGGACAGCTTATACTAATTTTAATTTTCATGAATAAGTATAAGCTGTCCGTTCTCTATACGCTATATTCAATCAGGCATTACAAATTATATAATCAAAATTTAATCAATCCCAATATTTGTTTACAGCCTCTTCATTTAAATCCTCACCTATAACTATAAAAATCTCCTGACCTTCTTTTATAGGCTTAATCACCGTTTCTTTTTTAGTTGCATTAAGCTCCAGCCATCCGCTGCCATCAGACATAAATCCCTTAATTCTAAAAACATTTCCACAATTTTTATCAGAAAATGTTTTATTTACACAATCTTTGAGTTTATCAACAGTCATCTGTTTATTCATATAGTAAAGCGATGAAAATTCCACATCATCCGCATGATACCTTTTCTCTATCCCTGCACCTGTGTATTCGCAATTTTCAATCTTCTTATAGTCATCCTCGTCAAACTCATCCCAAGACTTTGCCATAACTATATTGTCAATTTTTCTTGAGCAATGAAATTCCTCAAGACTTTTATTTATATATGCTGTGACTTCCTCTATCCTGCTTTCAGAAACACCTTCTGTCTTGCTAAAAAGAATTTTTCCCGCATTCGCTGCCTCTGACGCAAGAATATATCTTGAATGTTCCGACATATCAAGTTCAAGATGTGCATCAACTATGGTTATGACATTTCCAATCTGATACCACCTTTCCAGCGGGTCCTCATGAAGTGTGTCGAAAAACTCATCCATGTCAAAAACACCCGATGGCTCTACCAAAACCCTGTCAAATCCCTGCATTCCCATTGCAATGAGTTTTGTCTTAAAACGCCTTTTATGACAGTCGGCGTCACATCCACCCGCAACCATCTCAAGCTCACATTTGTCACCAAGTATATCCTGCAGAAGCATTGCATCAACATTGACGGCACCGTAATCATTTTCAAGGATTCCTATTTTAAGACCTTTATCTGTTAGATGTTTCACATATTTTCTGATAAAAGTTGTCTTGCCTGAACCAAGAAACC
This sequence comes from Butyribacter sp., assembly GCF_056818865.1. NCBI lineage: Bacteria > Bacillati > Bacillota > Clostridia > Lachnospirales > Lachnospiraceae > Butyribacter > Butyribacter sp. Next base: position 115,962 of record NZ_DBLYGC010000002.1, on the reverse strand, counting down.
CCGTAATCAAGTCTATCTTTATCATTATTCCCCCATAATTTATGCGATTTTTTGAATAAATTCAACTACAATCTCAATACCTATCTGGGCTGCTTTCTCCGCAAATGTTGCATAATCCATTGCACCGCCCTCACCGTCAGAAATTGTTCTAAGTATGGCAAATGGAACTTTATTTACATAACATACATGACCTATGCTTCCACCCTCCATCTCTGCCGCTATAGCATTGAAACGCTCATGAAGCTTATCTTTCTGATGTTTGTCATGCATAAACATGTCACCTGTAGCAATAGTTCCCACTTTATACTTTCTCTGCTTTTCATCGAGACACTTTTTAAGTGTATCCATCATTTTCTTGTCGCAAGGAAGATAAATCTCATTTATTCCTGACAAAAGACCTATCGGGTCACCGAGTGCCGAAGTGTTCATATCATGCTGTACAACCATATCTGCAACGGCGATACCCATTACTCCAAGTTCTTTGCACAATGTTCCTGCAACACCGATATTTATAACCATATCAACATGATATGTAAGTATCATAGCTTCCGTACATATAGCCGCAAATACTTTTCCAACGCCGCTTACGGCAGCGACTACTTCTGTGTCACCGATGTTTCCTTTTACAAATTCAACACCGCTTATCGATTCATATGAAGGATTTTTCAATGTCTTTTTAAGATTATCAATCTCAATCTGCATTGCTCCTATAACACCAATTATCATAATTTTCTCCATTCTACTGTTGTTTCACTATAATATTTTTAACCATTCTACTGTTTTGTCTTTTACCGAATTTTTGAATTTAACACAAAGCTATGACTTACTCTGTCGGATAAGTAAACTCCATATTTGTCTGATTTTCAAGCACCTCAAGATAAGTTCTGCACTCCTCTTTTGCAAGGTCTATATCAAGATTTTCATAATGACCACACTCTATTGCTGATTTTCCGAAAACATCTCCGTCATGTTCTATTGTCTGCTTAAGAATTTTTTTTGTAAGTTCAAAAACTTCCTTTGGCTCCATATCACGGACAAGGAGATAAAATCCTGTCTGGCAGCCCATAGGCCCGAAATAAACAATCTTATCCGATACCTCAGAATTGCGTGCAAATGTAGCAAACATATGCTCAACAGAATGCATAACAGCATTGCTCATATAATCTCCTGCATTTGGTTTTCTTGTACGTAGATCGTATGTCACTACATCTCCGTCCTCTCTTGAAATGTAAAATCCAGGCACTAATACATTATGGTTAATTTCAAAACTTTTTATTCTCTGCATTATAACTTACCTCCGTTTATTATTTTCTATTCAGTTCTTCCGAAAACATTTACCTGCCCTCATACTTATTTGAAAAGAAACATTTTATCATATCCATATTTAATCAGTTACATTCTAACATTGATATTCCGGCGTGTAAAGTATGGGTATAAAAGTAAAAGACACCGCACTGTCTTGTGCGATGTCCTCTGTAATTATTTTAATACCACAAATTTATTCATTTCAAGTGTTGAAAAAAATGTTATAACTCTTTTAATCATATCACTTTCTTCCTCCGGAAACGTTTCATTCATTTTCCCTACTATATCATATATCGTTCTTTCTCCGTCTATGTTTTTCCACACAACCGAACCATATTTATCAAGTTTAATATGACTGACTGCCGGCTTATGAAAGAATTTCTGCGCTATCTTCGCATAAAAACCTTTATGCGGCATATCGACTTCAACGATTCCGTCATCAAGTTCTCTCCACTCATGATTTTCTGCTATATGCGGTATTTTATCCATATAATTTCCTGAAACAACTTTAGCTTTTGGCTTTCGCATTAACTTCCGCCTTTCTTTTTAAGCCTTCTTAATTTTCTTTGTTGCAGCGTATAAGAGTGATGCACAAAGAAGTACAAAGAATACTACGCTTCCGCCCTGTCCAAGATTGATTCCGTAGTTTCCAAGATTAATCTTGTCTGCTACACCTACTACAGTAAGAATTGCAAGTAATATACCTACAAGACCCTCACCAGCAATAAGACCTGATGAATAAAGAATACCTTTGCTGTCATCCTCTTTAATTTCTTCCTCAGTCTTATTCTTACGTTTTGTAACGATAAGCTTGATAAGTCCTCCAACCATAATAGGTGTTGAAAGATAAATCGGAAGATATAAACCGATTGCAAATGGAAGTACCGGAATTCCGATAACTTCTATCATAAGTGCAAGGAATACACCGATAAATACAAGATTCCAAGGAAGATTTCCTTCCATAACTCCCTCAGTAACCATCTTCATAAGTGTTGCCTGTGGAGCAGGAAGTTTGTCTGTACCGAATGTCCATGCAGAATCAAGAAGCATAAGAACTCCTGAAATTGCAAGACCTGCACAGATAGCACCGATAAGTTCGCCTATCTGCTGACGGTAAGGTGTTGCACCTACGATATAACCTGTCTTTAAATCCTGTGAAGTATCTCCTGCCATTGCTGCAATGATACAAATTACCGTACCGATGCAAATAGCCATTGTCATACCCTGGATACCTGTTTTTCCTGTTGCCTTAAGAATGATTGTTGCAATAAGAAGCGTTGCAATAGCCATTCCTGATACAGGGTTGTTTGATGAACCAACAAGACCAACCATGCGTGATGATACTGTTGCAAAGAAGAAACCAAATATAATTATGATAATAGCTGCAACAATGCTGATTGGCACTGATGGAATCGCAACAAGTGCAAGTGCAACCAAAACAACAACTACTATAGCCCATTTGATAGGAAGGTCTTTCTCTGTACGAAGATCTCCGCCTTTATGCCCGATACCGCCAAGTGCCTTCTTAAATGTTCTTATAATAAGAGGAAGTGACTTAATAAGGCTAAGGATACCACCGCAGGCAACCGCACCTGCACCGATATATCTTACATAATTGCTCCAAAGTTCTGCAGGAGCCATATCTGCTATTGCTTTTGTAGCCGGGAATAAAATAGCACTGTCTCCGCCTAATGCACCTATTGTGTGCATAAGAGGCATGATAACGAACCAGCCTACAATCGCACCGCCAAACATGTATGACGCAACTCTTGAACCACAGATATAACCTACACCGATAAGGGCAGGTAAAACATCAAGACCAAATGCTGAACCCTTATAAACTGATATATCCCAGCTTATCTCCGATGGGAATAAAATAAGTCCGTCTGTTACAAACTTGTACAATGCAGAAATTCCAAGACCTGAGAATACAAGTTTTGATTTGCTTCCACCCTCTTCGCCTGCAAGAAGAACCTCAGCACATGCTGTGCCCTCAGGGAATGGAAGATTTCCATGTTCTTCAACAATAAGTGCTGTACGAAGCGGAATCATAAATAATGTTCCTATCACACCACCTGCAACGGCAAGTGCAGCAATTGTGAAAAATGAAGGCATCTGGATAGATGAATCTTCTCTTGCCCACATATAAAGTGCAGGAAGTGTAAAAATGGCACCTGCGGCTAATGATTCACCTGCTGAACCAATAGTCTGAACCATATTATTTTCAAGAATCGAATCTTTCTTTAAAATAAAACGAATGACACCCATTGAAATAACTGCTGCCGGTATAGATGCCGATACCGTCATACCTACTCTAAGTCCGAGGTAAGCATTTGCAGCTCCAAATACTACTGCCAGGATTATACCGAGAATAAGGGCTGTCGGTGTAAACTCAGGCATGACCTTGTCCGTTGGGATAAACGGCTTAAAGTCATTTTTTTCTTTGCTCATAAAAAAGTCTCCTTTTCCTTTTGTATAATAAAATTAAACTGCTTCTGACTGTAAAAATCACACCATTGCAAGGTAAAAACAGTGCAACAAAAAACATTATATATATGACCTCCCAGCATCATATATACAATACAGTCAGATTATAATTATATAATATCATACAGCTATTTACAATAGCATATTTTTGTCAATTTTTTATGATTTTCCAACATTCTAACAGTTTTTCCAAATTGTAAGCTGCATTTGCCGGACTTGTAGACGGAAGTTTAATTATCTCCATGCCAGTCTTTTCATATTGGTACTTCATATACAGTTCATAAGCTTTGCCACCATTTGCATATATTCTGTCAACCGCTGTATTATTTAATATCACAGACAAATCGGCAGTTTTCACATTCTTTATCGAACTGTCACTTGAACCGATAATGTCACATTCAGCGATTACATCCCATACGGCTATATTATTTCTGAGCAGCATATCTTTTTTCTGATTTATGGTCTTTGGCAGGCTTTCCTCATCACACAGCCTTGCAATCAGTTTCCAAAACCTGTTCTGCGGATGACCATAATAAAAATTGTTTTCTCTCGATTTAACAGAAGGAAGCGTACCAAGAATCAATATCTTTGAATTCTTATCAAAAACCGGCTCAAACTCATGTTTTATATGTGTATATTCACTGTTCATATCTGCTTACTCCTCTTATTATGTCAATGCCTAATCTTTTTCTGCAAAACTTTTTCACTGCTGCTTATCATTCTCTTTGATTATTTTTCTAAGTTTTGCGGTATTTTCGTAAGATAATTTTAATGCCGTTCCCGGTTTATACTGTGGCTCAACATAGACCATTGTATCTTTTTCTTCAAAAACTATACCGAACACACAAAACTCACCTGCATTATTCTCAACTGCAAGATAATAACATTTTTGAGGCTCGGCAGCACCAAACCACAACTGACCGGATGTATCTCCCACACTCTCCATTTCAATGCTGCTTTCTTTTGTGAGAAATTCGTAAAGTTCACTCTTTGATTCGTCTGATGTCCATACTGCAATTCTTTTATCAGGATTAGCTTTTGATTTTGCTCTGACTCTTTCAAGCATTATTTCCCGTATGTCATCTGCATTTTTTATGTCCATTATGTTTTCCAAAAATTCACCCGCAGAAATCGATTTCTTTTCATTAACTTTTTTATCTGTTATTATATCATGATCTTTTAAACTTTCAAATCCCACACACTTTCCTATATACATGTCATCCGATTTGTTTTTATATACAATAAACTTTCTACTTTTACGCCCACCTATAAAATATATGTTTCCAGCAGAATACTTACTGTCATCCGGAGCATTTTCTAAAAATGGTGTCAGCTTTTCAGTATCGTCTGCCTTTTTTAGTTCTACTTCTTTATCCGTAAGTTTTTTTACCTCCTCGTCATTTAATAAGTACATGCTGTACAAATAACCGCTTTTATCATAATTCTTTGTATTTACATAAACCGCTGTATTCCGGCTGTTATAATAATCTTTAAGCTGCGTTTTTTCATCAGACAGACTTGTTTCTCCGCCTATTATGGCATTCAGATTATTATTGCTTTGATTTATATCATAACGTGTTTTTGCCTCCTTACACACACTCTCCAATACACTTGTCTGCCCCGCCTGCTTTCTGCTTCTCATATATCTGTATCCGGTAATACATCCAAAAACCAGAACCATACATATAACAGCAATACATATAATATGCGCTTTTGAACGTGGATTTTTTATCGGAAGTTTTTTTATGACTTTATATATCTTATCTTCAAACACCTTGTCATCTCTATATTCAAAACCGAAATCTTCCATTGAACTTTCCAAATCTTTATCACTGTAAATTTTAAATGCCTTTCTTATTAACTCATCGCCGCCGTCGAATTTCTTTTTATTTATTCCATGCACACCCATAGTAATCACTCCTTTCCGTCAAGGCTGTCCAACAGTTTCTTTCGTCCTCTGCTTATCTTTGACCTGACTGTATTATACGGAATTTCAAGCAAATCAGAAATTTCTCTCGGACTCATTTCATTTAAATAAAACAATGACAATACTTCACGATAGCCAAAATCAAGTTTTTCAATCGCCGCTACCACTCTTTTTAATTCCATTGAAACAAGCACCTCATTTTCAATGTCAATGTTTCCCGCCTGCTCTGCTACATCGTCAATATTTAAATTTGACTGCCTGCTTTTTTTATTCTTTCTGTATATGTCAATAGCACAATGGCTTATGACCGTATACACAAAGGATAAGGTTCTCGCTTCATCATAAAGGTCAATGCACTCCGTGTGTCTTGAAATTGCTATAATACAATTTTGTACCGCATCCTCTGCATCTTCTCTTTGGTTTAATATCTGCATTGCTCTGCCGAACATTTTATTTTTGTACAATGAATATATCTTCTCCAGTTTCTCCCTTTGACGTTCCTCCCACTTTTTCGCTTTCATCCCATGTAACATTTTTCCACCCCCTTCTAACCCTGCATTTTTTTCATAACCGTACATTTACAGCCTTATCAAAAATATCCGTTTTTTGTTTCTAATACTTATAACGTCATATATACCCTTTTTGATGCAATTAAATCTTATAAAAATCAACCCCAACTAAAACAAAAAATGCAAATTCCATGTTTTATACTCCTATATAAATATAAGAATACACGAAATTTGCATTTTTGTTTGTGTTGTAAAGTTATTTTTGATTTATAGTAATTTTATCTTACTTCTTCTACTATTTGCAATACTTATCTCTAAGTTCTTTTAATTTATTCTGGTAAATCTCCTGCTGTTTCTTGTTTACAAGATAGCTCTTTACCTGACTTGCTATCTTATCATACTCAGGTACTTCACCCTCATTTTTGTCATCTACCCAGATAAGGTGATATCCAAACTGTGTTTTTACCGGCCCGATTACTTTGTTGAGTTCTCCATCAAACACAGCATTTTCAAATTCCTTAACCATCTGACCTCTGCCAAATGTCCCAAGACTTCCGCCTTTCTGTGCTGATGGGCATGTTGAATACTCTTTTGCTGCATCTTCAAAACTCTTTGCACCTGATTCGATTTCTTCTTTTATCTGATTTGCTTTGTCCTCATTGTCTACAAGTACATGCTTTGCTGTTGCCGATGCTTTTGATGCAAATTCTTTTGAATGTCCTAAAAAGTATTCCTTTGCCTCTGCATCTGATACTGAGACATCCTGTAAAAGTTCTGCCATAGCTATCTGGCTTAAAATATCTCTCTTTGCCATAACCATTGATGTCTTGAACATTTCTGTCTCATCTTTCTTTTCTTCCTCACCATACATTGCAAAAAGACAAATTTCCTCTAATCTTTCTTCGCACTGTTTACGGAACTCAGGCATACTTCTGTACATCTGCTGTTCCTGTGGCATTCCTGAAATAAATGTGTCTATATCGACATCTGTTATTGTGTAATTTCCAATTTTAGTGTTTACTTCTGACATGTTTATCCTCCGATTTTCAGTATTCTGTGTCAAATCATAAACACTATTATGAGGGAATAATCTAAAACTTGCAAGTGTTTTTGTGATTTTCGCCTACCGGATGCTGTATTTTCACAAAAATGACCATGCCATTCTATACTACAAACTTAGAAACTTCATCATTTAATCTGCCTGCTGCCTCTTCTGCTTCCTTTAAATGATTGTTTACAATCGATGATTTATCTGCAACTGAAACTGTTCTGTCTGCAATATTTGTAGTTCCATTTGCGCTCTCATCAGCAGCAACGCTTATACCGTTTATTGACTCTAATATTGAAGATATTGACGCAAGTAATTCTTCTGACGTAGCACTGAAATCTGATATAAGTTCATTTACATTTGATGCATCTTCATTATAATATCCTGCAAGTTCATCAAACTTATGATAACTGTCAGTAACATCCGTTTCAACAAATTCAAGCATATGCTCTGCATCTGTCTTAAGATTCTCAACTGCCTTTTTAACAGCATCAGTCACACCCTGTATATTCTCAACATTTTCTTTTGACTGCTCTGCAAGATTTCTTATTTCATCTGCAACTACCGCAAATCCCTTTCCAGCCTCACCTGCTCTTGCTGCTTCAATAGAAGCATTGAGTGCAAGAAGATTTGTCTGGTCTGTTATACCCATAATAGAATCAGCAAGAACATTTATCTGGTCTACAACCTTTGCGTCTTCCATTGCTTTTTCCAGTTCTGCTTTCATCGCTCTCTTTGTATCTCCTGCTTTTGCCCTTATAGCACTTGCATTATCCTTGCCTTCTCTTGCACGTTTATAAATCTGCTCAACCCTATTGGCTCCATCCTGTGCCCTCAATGCTATATTCTTTGCAGCATCTTCTATCTCATGTGACATTGTATTTATACTCTCTGTAGTAGCAGCAGTTTCTTCCATTGATGCGGCAACTTCTTCCGTAGTCGCAGATACATCTTCTATCTCTCCATTGAGTAAATCCATATTACTGTTAATGTCGGTTACAAGATTTTCTATCTGCCCTGCACCGCTCTTTACACCACTGATAAGCTCCCTAAGATTTGAACGCATATTTTCAAGTATATTTGCAAGAATGCCAAAATCATCCTTTCTCTTTAAATATCTGTCATCAAGCTTACTTGTGAAATCACCATTTTCAAGTATACGCATCTCAGCTCCGACAGCCTCAAGCGGCTTAACAATATTTGTGATTATAAGAATTATTACAGCTATAAGAAAAACTCCGATAGTTATATTTACAGTTGCAAAAATACTTGTCATTTTGTTTGAATATTTTGTAAGTTGACTTTGCTTTGCCGCTACCGTTTTGTCTATATCATCTATATAATTTCCAGTTCCTATAACCCAGTCAAATTCTTTATAATAATATGTATAAGAACGTTTTGGAGAGGCTTTTGTCTCATTCTCTTTAGGAAAATAATAAGTTGTATATGCCTCTGTATTTTTCACTGAATCCTCAATCATCTGTCTGACCATCTTAAAACCTTTTGAATCCTCAGTGTCCATACGATTGGTTCCCTCGGTATCACTTCCAAGAAGCACGACGTTGGTTCCGTCTGACTGGTCAATCCAAAAATATCCACTGTCACCATATCTCATATCACGAATCTGGTCGGCCGCATTCTTCTTTGCTAATTCCTCCGTAAGTATACCACTTTGATACTGGTCATAATAATGTTTTGCCACGGATACTGCTGCTGAAACTTCTGATTTTATATTTTTATCATAAGATTCACGAATACTGCTTTCCATCTCCGCAACTGACTCATTGCTGATGTTCTTCATGCATTTTGCCGAAAAAATCGTTCCAAACAATAACATTATAAGAACTCCTGCCATAATAAATAACATCTTAAATTTTACTTTTATATGTTTCATACCTAACCTCCATTCTTTTCGGACAGTTTTTTACGCACATTCTGTTTGTGCATTTTAATATATTCATTATATTACTTTAAGCTTTTTTATGCAACTTTTATTCACCGAAAACTGTAAAAAAAGGTAACAATTATATAAAAAAAGCGGATTGAAATACATTTCTGCATCAATATCCGCTTTCACTCTAAAAAACTTTATAAAATCACCGTTTTTTATCGTATATGATATTTTATAATTATATGTTCAAAAGATATTTTGATTATACAAGCTTTACAAATACTGCTGTCTGTCCCGAAACTTTAACAACTTTTCCGTCACTCTCTGCGTTTCCACCAAAACGATAGATTTCTTCTCCGAACTTTCCGTCAAAATCAAATGTAACATCTTCTGCTGAAGGATTTATAACTACAAGTATTTTTTCATCCTCACTGCTTCTTACATACGCAAGCGGATAAGTATCTTTCTTTGCAGCTACAAATTCTATTTCACCTTTGCTTAAAAGAGCCGCATGCTCTTTTCTGATTTTTATAAGCTTCTTTATCTCATTGTAGAGTGAATTTTCATCTGCTGCCTGATTTTTAACAGTCGGACGATTTTCATCACTGTCCTGTGCAACATAAAGCATCTCTTTCTTTGCACTGCTGAAGCCTGCATTTACACTGTCATCCCACTGCATAGGTGTTCTTGAACCTGTTCTTTCATATCCTCCCTCTACAGATGTCAATCCCTCAACATATTTCATTCCAATCTCATCACCGTAATATATGAACGGTGCACCCGGCATTGATAAGAGGAATGCAAAAGCTATCTTAAGCTCATCACCCTTAATTTCCTGCGAAAGTCGTCCCATATCGTGATTTCCTGAAGGAATACACATAAGACCTTTCTTTTCTGACTTCTCATAATTATCAAGATATTTTTCTACAAAAGCTGACACATCGCCCTTTCCTCTTGAAGAAAAGAACGGTTCTTCACAACGGAACAAATCATTGTAATGGGATGGACCGAAATGAAGTAAGAAATCCATATGAAAACCACCCTGAAGCGATTTGTCAGGCTCTCCCCACTCTGAAACCATCGCAGCATCCGGAAATTCCCTGTCAAGAAACTCTCTGACATTCTGCCAGAGTTTTATAGTTCCCTTTCCGTCTTCATCATTTTTTACAAGCGAACCTGCCATGTCTACTCTGAAACCGTCTGCACCCATCTGAAGCCAGAAACGCATAACATCTTTCATCGCTTCGAGTGTTGCTTTCGGTCCCTCATCATCCATTGCCTGCTGCCAAGGACGCTCAGGTTTATAATATCCATAATTCAACGCCGGCTGGTGTGAGAAAAAGTTGACTGCACATGAACCGTCTCTATCCGAAATTCCTCTTATGCATCCCATTCCCTCCGGTGATTCCCATATATTGTCTGTCCAGACATATCTGTCCGTAAATTCGTTCTTTTCAGCTTTCATCGACTGCTTAAACCACTCATGCTGTACAGAAGTATGTCCCGGAACAAGGTCAAGAAGAATATGCATATCTCTCTTGTGTGCCTCTCTGAAAAGATTTGCAAGATCCTCATTTGTACCATATCTAGGTGCAACCGTGTAATAATCTTCAACATCATAACCCGCATCACCGAAAGGCGACTTGAAACATGGATTTATCCAGATAGCATTACATCCAAGTTCTTTTATGTAGTCGAGTTTCTCCGTAATACCATTTATGTCACCTATACCATCTGCATTTGTATCATTAAATGACTGCGGATAGATTTCATAAAAAACTGCATTGTCAAGCCACTTTGGTCCTTTTGCCGTATTGTTCATTTTTAATCCTCCTGATATTATTTTTGACTTCCTGTTAAATTAACAATATAATAATATTTGATGTAACGTAAATTCTAGCAAAAAAGTTTTGAAAACTAATACTATACTATTGTACTTTGATAGATTGTATTTAAACGAGGAATAACATGGCTAAAAAAAATATACTCAAAGAAAACAGACATCACAGCAATGCTCTCATACCATTCAGCTATTATAAAAGTTCTATCCCCGAACTCTTTCCGTTTGTCCCCATGCACAGCCATTCTGAGTGGGAACTCAATTTCATTACCGACGGTGAGGGATTTTTTATTACAGATAAACAAAAAATAAAAGCATGTGCAGGAGACATTATTCTGTTTTTCCCACACATGCTGCACGCTATTGAAACCGATGCCAAAATCATTTATGATACAGTAGTTTTTAACACTGATATGCTCGGAAACACAAACGACCGCTGTTTTTCGCAGATACTTTCCCCGATGTGCAGTCTCTCCGCCGAACTTTTACACATTACGGATAAAAATAACTATTATGAAGAGATGCACTGCTGTGCCGCAAATGTTGTAGACTGTGCAATACAAAATTCTCCGCAGTCAGACCTTCTCATGAAAGGTGAACTTTCACGTTTTTTATGGTATGCACTTTTAGGCAATTCAATAAAATTTATTAAACATCAGACCGGCAGCAATGAAATCCGTCAAATTCTCTACTATATAAATGAGCATTACAACGAACCTCTTACAATAGAATTTCTTGCGGCTAAAACACATCTGAGCAAAAGCTGGTTTATGCGTAAATTTCATGACACGGTAGGTGTCGGTGCTATTGAATATATAAATAAACTCCGCATACAAAAAGTATGCGAAATGCTTCTTGACGGCAGTAAAATAGCAGATGCCGCTTTTGAGTGCGGTTTTCAAAATCTTTCAAACTTTAACAGGCTTTTTAAGGCTATGGTCGGCTGTACACCGAGGGAATATACACGTTAAACCTGTCAGCCCGGCATTTTAATTCTGCTTTTTTTATCACTGTCCTTTTTATCAACAGTTCAAAACACCATGTTCCCTCAAAATTTTTTCAATATCTGTTCCTTCAATCTTCTTTAAAATCACATTTTTTACCATATTGACAGGCTTTGGAAGATTCATATCAAGCGGCGATTTTCCATCCATAAGCCTTACCGAACTCTCAATCAAATCTCTTACATCATATGTGCTTCCCCATACTTCCGGTACTGCCCTGTCGACTTTAAATAATCCATAGACAGCCTCCATTGCCGTTCTAACTGAATATTCCGTTGTAAATATAGTATCTCTCGGTGTTTCTGCAAATTGTCCCAGAAAAGCTGCATTGACACTTCCATCAGGAATAACATCCGGTCTGTCACCTTTTCTTCTTGGCATAAAAAACGCCGTTATATAAGGCAGCATGGTCGGTATACAATTCGTATGCTCTTTCGCAAATTCATCAATTTCATTTACCGCAACTCCAATATGATAAAGCCATTCTGCCGCAATCTCCCATCCGCTGCATTCCTTCATCGGCTTCTTTATATAATTACCTGCTGCATCTGTAAACAATCCGTAAATCCATACACATACCTCGTCTTTTTTCTGTTTTTTAAACTGTCCCTGTCTGTTTATAGTCCAGCTAAGCAGCCATGATGAATCCATACAGCTTACAATACCGCCTGTAACAACTTTTCCTGAACGAGGGTCTCTTTTACATATTTTTTCAATATACGAGATAATCTTATCATCGGATGTCGTAAGTGTCGCTGATTCCCACTTTGACTTTTCAATATCAGAACAAAATTTCTCGGGATTTCCAAACGCTCTGTCCTGTTTTGCAATATTTTTCCAGAGACTCCAGCATCCACTCTCCCTAATCTCTGCATTGCCGACAGGTGCATGGTAATGGTCACCGTAAATTGTACTCTCTGTACAGCTTCCGTTTGTAATAAAAACGAAATCATCCTCCATAAGTGCAATTTTCTCTTTTTTTCCTGACACAACACACTCAATAGCCTTTGCTGTCTTTTTATTTCCTTCTATGTCAAATATCACATTTGTAACTTCAGTATTAAATTCAAAAGAAACCCCGGCATTTTCAAGATATTTGAGCATAGGCATGATAAGCGATTCATACTGATTGTATCTTGTAAATTTCAATGCCGAAAAATCAGGAAGTCCCGCTATGTGATGAATAAAACGCTTGAAATAAAGCTTCATTTCCAACGCACTATGCCAGTTCTGGAAAGCAAACATTGTTCTCCAGTAAAGCCAGAAATTAGACTCAAAAACTTCATCATCAAAAAAATCCTCGATTTTTTTATCGTATAACTCTTCATCAGCGGTAAAGAACAATTTCATAATCTCCATACACCCTTTACGGCTAAGACCGAATTTACCACCAAGTTCTGCATCCTTACCTCTGTTTACGGTTGCTCTGCAAATTGAATAATTCGGATCTTCCTTATTAAGATAATAAAACTCGTCCAAAACTGATTCATCCTTCTTTTCTAAAGAAGGTATGCTTCTGAATAAATCCCACAGACACTCAAAATGTTCCTCCATCTCTCGTCCGCCACGCATTATATACCCTCTCGAGGCATCATTTATTCCGTCGCATGCACCCCCGGCAATATCGAGTGCTTCAAGAATATGGATATTTTTTCCGGGCATTTTTGCATCTCTTACAAGAAAGCATGCTGCCGCAAGTGCACCGAGTCCGCTTCCGACAATGTATGCGGATTTTTTCTCAATTCCGTCAGGCTTTTTAGGTTTTGCAAATGCCTCATAATTACCGCTTGCATAATAAATTCCCTTACTGTTTTTTTCATGCTTCCCAAGTTCCGTATTTTTATAATCAGAATGTTGACTGCGGCTTTTTCCATTACATTGACATTTATCCTTTTTTCTCCCTGAATCAGTACATCCCTGTGTTTGATTATCCGAATTATTATCCTTTGCAAACTTTGCCTTATATAAAGCCGCCGCACCTGCTCCAACTGCAATAACCGAAGCTGTTTTTATAATTTTCTTATTCATATTATCAGTCCCCATTTCTACTCTTTTTTGCATAAAGTCGTATTCTCTTTCCATACTTGTCACATCTATACATGAATAAGTATTCCCCCCAAAAAAAATAAAAATTCCTGACAATTTAATTTTAATTTAAGCAAGTATAAAAATGACAAATATAACATCTTTTTGTAATAAAAACACAAATTTTCAAATAGCTTTATCTGCTTATTCTTGTTATAATTAGTGACACTATATTTTATTATGAACTATAAATTATTTACCATTTACAGAAAGGATTTACTAATGAAAAAACGCCTATCACATTTTATTTGCTGCCTTCTCACTTCTTGTATTATGTTATCTGAAACATGTACCCAGGCAGCAACCTATCAGCCAGAAGCACAAAATATATCTGCTCAGGCTGAAACTTCAACTACAGTAAGCACTTTTGACGATTTTTTCAAAGCTTTAGGAAAATATAAACATATTATTGTAGCTAAATCATTCCAAACAGCAGCATCTTCCGACAAAAACGGACAAACTATCCCAATAGACATTCCTGCCAACACTACTATTGAGGGCAAAGACGGCTCTACAGTCGGCATTGTCTGCCGTGGTCCTATTCAGCTAAAAGGAGATAATGTTACTTTCAAAAATTTACAGTTACATTTTGAATCAAGCGATGCAATGGGCAGCGTTTCACAGCGTGAAATTTTTCTTGCCGGTCACAGCCTTACTTTAGATAAAGTAGATACACATTTGGAGGGTGCCGGTGAAACACTTGGCGGATTTGGAAGTTCAGAAAACGAACTTCTCCCGACAGTATACGCCGGAGGATTTTATACAAACACCGATATAGGAACCAATGCATCATTTACCGTAATAAATGCCACAAGCAAAACTATTATTAAAGATATTATTATGGGACATGATGATAATAAAAATAAGTATACTGCATATACAGGCAAAGCCTCACTTATTTTAAATGAATACACTCAGCTTCGCGGAACAATATCAACTGAGGCTTCTTCAAGTGCTTCTATATTACTGACAGGAACTACAAAACAAGACTTTGCAGCATCTTCTATTATCGGTAACGATAATACAACACTCACTATTGACGGCTGTAATACCACAACAAAAATGCCTGTCAACGGAATAGGAAACATACATGTAACAAACAGCGGAACTTTTGCACCTTCCGACACATCAAACTTGAATAATATATCTGTTGATAATGGCGGTTTTCTTGACCTTACAGCTATGCCCGATGCCACTATAAACGGAAATTTCACAGGTGGAAACAGCGCACAGAAAGCAAATATAATTGTCTCCCTCGACGGACATATAAATATAAGCAAAACAGCAAGCGGAGCCTCGCAGCTTTATATTACAAGTTCTTCTCCGTCATGTGCTGATACCCCTTCTGAAAATATTACTTACATAACTGCAAAAGGTGATTATTCAAATGCTGGGTTTAACTTTGCAGATAAATATTTAAACGCCGGATACAGTCTTGTACAAAACAATAATACATGGACATGCAAATACGATGCAGCAGCAGCCAAAGATGACATTGCTTCAATTGATGTGACAGATTATCCGTCTGATATTCTTATAGATAAGCTGCCTACAAATAGCAATGATATAGAAGAAAACTCTCCTTCTATGAATATCACTTGGAAAAAGAGTACAGGAACTCCTTGGGATAAAGATATTGCCGCACAATACGGTTTTTGGGATTATATGGCAGTTATCCGCACTGATTACTGGGATACAGATAACACGGACTTTGATTCGTCTGCCCCATATATAAACCCTTTCTATTTATATTATACCGATGAAAACTCCGAAAAATATTATCTTCTCCGCAAAGATGCTATAAATATTGAAAACGGAAAATATACATTTATTTTCTTTTCAGAATCTATTGACGATAAAGAGCTTAATACCATAAGCGATGTCAAGGCATTAAAAAACATTATCAAAGCAACAATAGAAATTAACATAACAGACGGTACTGCAACCACAGAACCTACTACAGAACCTACTACAGAACCTACTACAGAACCTACTACAGAACCTACTACGGAACCGACTACGGAACCATCCACGGCTCCGACTACGGAACCTACTACTGAGCCGACCGCAGAACCTACTACAGAGCCAACTACGGAGCCTACTACAAAGCCTACTACGGAACCGACCACGGTACCATCCACGGTACCATCCACATCCCCGACTGTACCGGTTCAAACTAATAAACCGTCAGGAGGCTCAGGTTCCGGTTCAAGTTCGAACGGCAGCACACCGACCACTTCAAAACCAACTACGGCACCATATGCAAGCCCTGATGTAAAACCTACATCGTTTCCGACTAATGAACCTACGGCAACAGTAAAGCCTGCAGATACTGCCGTCCCTACTATAGTTCCAATTGCTACAGTACAACCGAATACCCAAAAACCTACTACAGCTCCAACTAAACCTGCTACTACACCGACAACGCAACCAACTGAGCCTACTACTACACCGACAACACTGCCAACAGAACCTACTACAGCTCCAACAAACAAACCTACCGCAACACCGGCTCATAAACATAAAATCATTCAGGTTTTAAAAAAAGATACATACAAAAAGAACGGTAGTATAACTTATATTTGCCAGACCTGCAAAAAGGTTATTAAAAAGACTTCAATACCTGCTTTGAAAAAAACTTCAATAAATAAAATTAACTCAGGTAAAAAAAGTCTTACAATAAACTTTAAAAAGCAATCAAAAAATACAAGCGGCTATCAAATTTCTTATTCTGTCAAAAAAACTTTTGCGGATGACAAAAAGAAAACAGTTGCGAATTTTAATTCCTCATCGGCAACCATTTCAGAATTAAAGTCTAACAAAAAGTATTATATAAGAATACGCACTTACAAAACCGTTAAGGTTAATGGCAAAAATGTTAAAATGTACGGAACATGGTCTAAAACTAAGACAGCCACTACAAAATAAATATTAATATATAAACGCATTAAAATAACCTGTCGATTTCTACTCAAAACGACAGGCTATTTTTTTAATTTCTGCGTCAAGGTAAACACAACGAAAATAATTCATTCCTTATTTTTGTTTATTATGTTTACCAAAATATATATTATAAAAAATTAAACCGGCTAACACAAAAACATCTATTCCATAAAAAATAATTCTCTTATTTCTATTTGCTTTTATCTCCTTTAATGACAATTCTTCACTGTTATTTAATATATCCTGCCCATACTTTGTTGTATATTCCGATTTCTTATAATCATAAGAATTGCACAATAATCCAATCCATTTATATGTAATCTTCTGTCCTCTAAGGTCTGTAAGCGTTATATATTTATCGCTAAACTTGCAATATATTGTATTTACATCTCCTTTATCAGAATATGTCGGAAACGAAAAACTGTTTCCAAAATACACGAGTTTCTTAGTATACATTCCGGCAGGTCTAAAATAATCAACAGGAAGCGTCAAACCACTACATGTCCAATTGTATATCATAACGTCATCACAATATACATTTAAAAACGGCATATGTTCTTTTTTATTTTTATCATAGATATATACTCTTTTTTCATTATTATTATCTATTTTATAAAATTGTCCGTTAGCATCAAGCTGCTTGTAATAACCTATTCTTACTTTATTAGGGAACAAAACCCATGCTGTAATAACTAATGCAACAACTATAAATACCCCTATTAAATTTATTAATGCCCTTTTTTTCATATATCCCTCAACTCCCAATTTCCAGCCTTTTTCTCAAATCCCGTCTATTTTTCGTTCTCAATCTGCTTTATTGTTGACATAATATCAGTTTACCCAGTCAATTTCTATTGTAATTTTTCACAGATATAATTTTTAATTTTGTATATTTTTAACAGACGTCATGCAGTAAACATATTTTGTTATAAAGATAAAATATGCCTGAAACTTCTTTCTAAATCAACTCATTGATTTAAAGAAAATTTCAAGCATATCTTATACCTTTTTACACCTTACGGTGCATCTATTTAATTTTGTTCCCTTTAACTATTTTATTTAATTAACATGTTAAAAATATGATTTTCCATGCCTGATATACACATTTCTGCTCTGTTAATTTTTTACAGTTTCCAAATATCCTCATTATACTGAGCAATAGTTCTGTCTGATGAGAAGAAACCTGCCTGACTTATATTTACGAGCATTTTCTTTGCCCATGCTTCTCTGTCCTTAAAGTCTGCATATGCCTTTTCCTTTGTTTCAACATAACTGTCAAAGTCAAGGAATGTCATAAACCAGTCTTTATTTAAAAGTTCATTTTTAAGGCGGTTAAGCTGTGTCTCGTCTCCAACTTTGAACATCTGCTCTCCTGTAATAAAGTCAACAGTCTCTTTAAGTGCCGCATTCTTCTCATAATAATCTCTTGATACATAATCAGCTTTTGCATAATGTTCTATTACTTCGTCACTTTCTGCTCCGAAAATATATATATTATCATCACCTACAAACTGATGAATTTCTACATTAGCTCCATCTTCCGTACCAAGTGTGATTGCTCCGTTAAGCATAAATTTCATGTTTCCTGTTCCACTTGCTTCTTTTGACGCAAGAGAAATCTGCTCTGAAATATCACATGCCGGAATAAGTCTCTCTGCCATTGTTACATTATAATTTTCTACCATAACAACATTGAGATATTTATTTACTTCAGGGTCATTATTGATAATCTCCTGCAAGCATAAAATAAGATGAATAATATCTTTTGCAATAATATAAGCCGGAGCTGCCTTTGCACCAAATATAACAGTGATAGGAGTCTCTGGGATATTACCTTTCTTAATCTCAAGATATTTATGAATTACAAACAATGCGTTTAACTGCTGGCGTTTGTACTCATGAAGACGCTTAACCTGAATGTCAAATATTGAGTCAGGATTAAGTGTAATATTCTGAGTTCTCTTTATATAATCAACAAAGTCTGCTTTATTGTCCGTTTTAATCTTAAGAAGTGTGTCAAGTGCTCCCCTATCTGAAAGATATTTTTCAAGCTTTTTAAGTTCTTCTGCATCTTTCTTGTAACCATCACCAATCCACTCAGTAATCTGGTCTGTAAGTTCCGGATTGCAATGGAGAAGCCATCTTCTGAATGTAATACCGTTTGTTTTATTATTGAACTTCTCAGGATAAATTTTATAGAAGTTGTTAAGCTCAGATTTCTCAAGAATTTCAGTATGAAGTGCTGCAACACCATTTACACTGAATCCATAATGAATATCTATATGAGCCATATGAACAGTATCATTCTTATCAATAATGACTACACTCTCGTCATCAAAACGGCGGCGTACTTTATCGTCAAGAACTTCAATAATAGGTACAAGCTGCGGTACGACTTCTTTAAGGAATGAAATCGGCCATTTTTCAAGTGCCTCTGCGAGAATTGTATGATTTGTATATGCACATGTTTTTGAAACAATCTCAATTGCCTCATCCATGTCAATTCCTTCTTCTGTCAAAAGACGGATAAGTTCCGGAATTACCATTGTAGGGTGTGTATCATTTATCTGTATTACTGCATAATTGTATAAGTCATGAAGATTACTTCCCTTTTTCTTACACTCATCTATTATAAGTCTTGCACCATTGCTTACCATAAAATACTGCTGATAAATTCTTAATTTTCTTCCATCATCGTCGCTGTCGTCCGGATAAAGGAATAATGTAAGATTTTTTGCAATATCCTTTTTATCAAAATCAATTCCATCTCCTACAATACTATCATCTACTGTATCAAGATCAAATAATTCAAGTTTGTTTGTTCTGTTATCATATCCTGTTACATCTATCTCGTACATTCTTGACTGAACAGTAAAATCTTTAAACTGAACAGGATAACTTACATCTGTTTTTCTAAGGAATGTATTCTCCTCAATCCAAGGATTTGCTGTTTCTTTCTGTCTATTGTTCTCAAATACCTGCTTAAACAATCCAAGATGATAATTAAGACCGATACCGGAACCGTTAAGACCAAGACTTGCAATCGAATCAAGGAAACATGCTGCAAGACGACCAAGACCACCATTTCCAAGTGAAGGCTCTGCCTCAATCTCTTCAATCTCTGCAAGGCTCACACCGTTGTCAGCAAGAACTTTCTTTACATCGGCATAAATCCCAAGATTTATAAGATTGTTTGAAAGAAGTTTGCCTATTAAAAATTCAGCTGAAATGTAATAAACTTTCTTTCCCGTATCTTCCTGTACTTTTTCTTCTGACATTTCTTTTGCAATGTTTAAAAGTGCAACATAAATTTCCTGCTTGTTGCTGTCAGCTATGCTTTTACCAAGTTTTTGTTCTAAAATGTTTTTGACATCCATAACGCTTTCCTTTCTTTATTCTCCATCCATTGTTTATACTGCAACATTTTTTCTCTATCTCTTATCCATATCCTTATTCACAACCTGATGTGAATATTTAGTTTCAATTACCTTTCACAGTTTTATGTGTGGTAACCGTTCTTAACTTTGTGACTATAATATATCATTTTGATGAGCACAGTTCTTGTCTTTTCCTAGCACGATATGATACAATACTATCATTTAAAGATGTGTTTTGAGAACGGACGCGAAACTGTTGTATGCTATGACGATTGTGTGGCAGTTTCGCTGTGTATTGAAAAATCTTGTGATACAAATGTTGCATATATACGATAAGTAATAAGTATTTTTGTTTATATATTTACTCTTATTACTATAATAAAAATATCTTTTGGGGAGGTTTTATAAGAAATGAATCAGATTGAAAAAAATAAATACCACGAAACCAAGTCTCACTCCAGTGAGGAATTTTTATTTAATACCTATCCTTGTTCCATTCCGACAGATTTTCCAAGTGTTCCTCTGCACTGGCATAATGATATGGAACTTATTGTTATTAAACACGGCTCAGCAAAGGTTACTCTTAACCTTACTCCACATCAGCTTTCCGCAGGTGATATTCTGGTGGTTCTCCCTGAAAATCTTCATTCTATTGATTGTGCCATCGGTGACAGATTAGAATATGAAAATATTATTTTTAAAAAGGAACTTCTCAGCTTTGCTACTAATGATATTACTATGTCTAAATATCTTACTCCTTTTTTTAATGGTGATTTTCCCATTGTCACACATGTACATATGGGCTATTCTTTCTATTCCCATTTTGTAAAAATAATAAATACAATGGATGTTCTTTGCGATAAAAAAGAGTTTGGCTACCAGCTTGCCATCAAGTCATGCCTGCTCGAACTGATACATACTATGATAAGGCATCCGCCTAAAACAGAGGAAAATAAAAAATCCGAAAAATCAGTAGATAAAATCAAAGAAATACTTACATATATGGAACAGCATTATACTGAAGAAATTTCAATAGAAAAAATAGCAGAAATCTGCCACTACAGCCCATCACATTTTATGAAGTTTTTTAAAAATCATATGGGAACAAGTTTTATTAAATATCTGAATGATTTCCGCCTGATAAAAGCACGAACCAGAATTCTTACAACAGAAGAAAGCATTCTTGAAATAGCAGGAGACTGCGGTTTTAACAATCTTTCACATTTTAACAGGCAATACAAAAAAAAGTATGGGATAACTCCGTCTATGACGAGAGGGGTATAAATTCTTATTCTTTTGAATTTTCATTTATTAAAAGAAATACCCCTCACTTTCAGCTTGAGCAATTGTTATTTTTCAAAAAATATATAATCCTATCTAAATATCTTCATTTGTTTATCATATTTTTTATATATTTTCTCAATCTGTTTATATTGTTCTATATTTAACTCTTTAATATATGCTAAATATCCCCTAATATATTCTTCGTTTCCTTCATTTTTCACAAGATATTTATATACTATACGCTCAAATTGCTTATATTTTCTATTTCCTATTGTTAGCTTATTTGAATTATTATCTATTACTACACCTGTAATTTGTCTTTTACTCTTTTTATTCATAAAAAATGTTTTTTTATGGTTCATTTCAAAACCATATTTTGTAATATACTTTTCCACAAAATCTACTAAATTTTTATCTATATAATCATATGATGATATAACAATATCATCAGCATATCTTGTATAATAAAATTCCCCAATACTATCTAACTTTTTCTTCAATTCTAAATCAAAATCATACATTACCATATTAGCAATTCTAGGAGATGCAACACTTCCAACAACCAAATATTTTCCTTTGTACAAACAAATATCTAATATAAACTTTATATCTTCATCATCTAAACCTAATTCGTCTATTATTTGCCTATTATTCCTAAAATATCCAAATAGCATTTGTCTTGTTATTGACGGAAAAAAATTCGTTATATCTGTATGTAATATATATTTTGAATTTTTATGAAACAATGCATTTTTTCTAATTGAGTTACCCTTCGAATACGCATAGCTATATTCTGATACAGGAAAATTATTTAATATATTTCTTAACAACCAACGCTGTATAACTTTTAATTCTTTCGATGGCTGCAAAATTTCTCTTTTTCCTCCACCCTTTTTATCAATAAAATATCTCGCATATAAATTGTTTCTTAATGCAATAAACTCTACATATTTCGCATCAATTCCTATACTATTAGCAATTTTCTCATTTAATTTCATAAAATCTCCATTCTTTGTGGCTGATATTTGTCCATTCTATTAATATATTTTATTCTAACATCATTAAATTCTTTTCTAGATATTGTAAACATAATATTATAACATGATATTTTCTTATTAATAATGTAGTATCCCTTATCTTTTTTTACTAAACCAATTCTTTCCATTAATACTAAAACCTTTTTTATACTTCTAATTTTATGCCCCTCTGTATTAAGAATTTCATAATTATCAAAATCTTTTATTTTTTTATACAATTTTTCAATTTCAAAAAATTCTAAAGGCTGAAAAATCTCAATAATATTCGCTAATTCATAAATTAAACTTTTTAAATGTATTTGTTTAGAATCATTATTTATGTGTATTTTCAATGTTTCATTTGCAACTTTATTAATTAAATCATCATAAACAGAACTAAACTTTAACCATTCTAAACCATTATGCAAAATAACACTTTGTTCATCTCTATTTTCTAACATTTTTACAGGACCTTTTGTAATAAATGAATTCTTATATTCTTCTTTATCTTCATTAATAACTATTGTCTTATTACGGCACTGTTCATCCATAACAAAAGCACCTAATTCACAAAATGTCCCTGGGCTCTCCGCTACAATAATAATTTTGTCACTTATTTCAGCTAACATTTTTTCAAAAGAAAAAATATCTTCTGATAAATCTTGTACATATAAATATTCTGATATAACACATAATACTGACTTATATTCTGTTCCATAATCATTTTTTGCCTTAAATTTTTCCAATCTTTTTATTGTATATTTGCGTATAGTATCTTGTCCTTCTTTAATCTCTTTTCCACAAACAAACACAAATCTAGGTGCTGACAATGTAACATTACTAGATATATTATTTTTTCTGAGCTTTTTCTTTAACATTTCTATTAACTCTTTTATTATTTTATCTTCTAATATTTGCATTACTCACTCCACTAAAAAAAGAGATTCTACATTAAGGCGCAAGCGATGTTTATGACATGCAAGGCTGCTGGCAGCATTGCATGCCATAAACATCGCAACGAATGCCAACAATTTTTCTTTCTCTGAACTCAACTCAGAGTAACCAAAGACTTAAAAGTCTTTAGATTAATACTAGAATCTCTTGCTTATATTTTAACACATATTTAAATATTTTAATACAACTTTTTGTTATTAATTTTACTTAGCATATTCATACAGAATCTTAAGCAAATTCTTATTATCCTGTAAATCTACATCTTTTTGAAAATACTGGTTAAAGCCACTATATGTATTAAATCCCAACATATATATAGACATTACTATTGCTAAAGGTTCAGACTCCCCACTTATTTTATATGCAATATTCTTGAGTTCCTCTAAAACTGTATCATTAGGCGTATTAACACTTTTACCGTCATTTACTACATTTTCTATAATTTCGGGTAATACCATACACATTTGATAAAACGCATCTTCCTCTCCTGTAACCAATGCATAAAACTTATCCAAGCTAACCCTTCGTATTCTTTTATGCGAAACTTTATTCTTATCAACCGTTGTTTCCCATTTTATATTTTGCGATTTTTGAGCAATCGCTTCAACCAAAAAACAAGCACAATCATCATCCATCAACAACTGATTCTGCATTTTTATATATGTCTTACCTGCTGAAGCAGAATTCATAGTATTATGTTTATTTTTCATTTCTACATATATATGGTGAACAATATCTCCATCTGGCAATTTTATTCCTTCCTCATTCTCATATATAACATCCCATCCACCTTCCTTTCCATTATCTGGCACACGACAGTTCATAATATATTGAAATATTCTTTGATGAAAATAACCTATATCATTATTATTTGACTTATCTCTTTGTCGAAATATTTCATTACTAACTATCTCTTCCCATGTAGAACGATATACAGTTTTATCAAAAATCAATTTAATAGGGTCAATTATATTTTTGTTAAATCTTTTCACATCAAATGATTCTAATTTTTCACCATATTTTTCAATAGTTGATTTAACATGTTCTGTAAAATCACTTTCAGATATAAATTTCAACTTCCATTCCATAATCATTTTTCCTCCAAAGTCTCTCTGATTTTTTTTGCTACCTCATATGCCAAATTAACAGGTACTGCATTTCCAACCTGTCTATATTGTGACATTACGCTTCCACAGAATATCCAATCATCAGGAAAACTCTGACACCTTGCATTTTCACGCACAGTAAAAGGTCTTGCCTCTAAAGGATGACATCTCTCCGTCTGCTTTTGAGATGGTGATGTCAATACTGTCAATGCCGGTTCTTCCATACTCATTCTCCTCAATATTCCCGTTCTTCCTCCTCCCATATTCCAACAACTCTTCATATAAGTCTTTGCTATCTCTGGGTCAATATCTTTCCAATAACCTCCCGGAGGCACTAGTTCAAATATTCTTCTCTTATTTTCACCATAAGGTACACCTTCACTGTCTGGCACATCATACAATACATCCTTCAAAACCAATTTATAATCATACTTTTCAGGAAAACTATAATGCAGTTTACCAGCTAAATCTTTTCTAGTGCCAATAGTAATCAGTCTCTCCCTCTTTTGAGCCACTCCATAATCCCAAGCGTTTAAAACCTGTTTTTGTATCTTATACCCCATTTTCTCAAAAATACCTAGAATTATCTGATATGTTTTTCCTTTATCATGAGTCAATAATCCCTTGACATTTTCAAATAAAAACATCTTTGGTTGTAACTTTTCAAGAAAAACCGCATAATGATAAAATAATGTTCCTCTTGCGTCTTCCAACCCTAATCGTTTTCCAGCATACGAAAACGATTGACATGGTGCACCACCAGATAATAAATCCAATTCGCCCTTTTTTATATTAAACAATACTTCCAAATCATCCTCAGAAACATTTGCAATATCATCACATATAATGTTCCAATCAGGACGATTTGTCTTTAAAGTCATACATGCATCTTTATCTAGCTCAACTAAGCCAATTGTGTGAAAGCCAGCCTTTTCTACTCCTAATGCTAATCCACCAGCACCTGCAAACAATTCTATTGTTTTTAACATTTTTTACCTCTTCTATATATCATTTATAAATAATTATTTTTTCTGTTTAAATCAACAAATCCGAATAACCGTTCTCATAAAATTATATCAAAACTCAACCTCCTTTTCCATATAATTTTTTAATACATCTTCTGGCTAATTACTAATCAAACTATACATATTTTTAAATATTTCTAAAAAAATCACTACCCTCTTTAAGCGAATATATATTAAAATAATTTCTAAAAAAATCTAAAACAAGCTTCTTATCTTCATCCGAAAGATTAGCAAAATCTTTTTGTATTTCATTTTTCTTTAGAAAAACTTTTTCTATAAAAATATTACACTCTTTTTCATTGTGTCTACTCATATATAAATGCCTCCTTTTTGATTTTCTAATATTACTATACATTATTTTTTTTCAAAAAAAGCGACAATTTAACGACAGAAAAACGACAGTTAATAATAAAAAAAAGATATATTCTACGTTTTCACAGCAAATGGTGTCTAAACACTGTCAACCGTCAGCACTTAGAATATGCATTTTATACCTTTATGTACTACTATAGCTGTTCCTGTTCCCCAAGGCGGACGATGCATAAATCGCCCATTTGTCGTATAATAGCTGCTTCCATGACGTTTGGTCAAATAAATGTGATCTTATTTTTATAAATATATTAAAAAAAGCCGCAGAAAACACGATAAAATCGTGATATTCTGTGGCTATATTTTTTGAATAGTGTTTAAAGCTGGCTTATGCCCTAAATTCTTCCATACAACTTCATTTCAGCATGAAGAACCTCTGCCAATGTGTCATTGTACGCTCCCGGCAGACATCTCCAGCTCCAATTTTTATCACTGAGCGTTGAAGGAGTATTCATTCTTGCAGATTTTCCAAGTCCCAATATATCCTGCATCTGCATGATTGCCGTATCTGCTATACAAGCCCACGCTGTACGCATCATACCCCAGTGATAACCTTCTGCTTCTGAAAGTCTCATATATTTCTTCGCATATTCTGCATCTTCTTTTGATATTGCCTCAAACCATCCAAGAATTGTATCATTATCATGAGTTCCCGCATAAACGACACAATTTTTGTTATAGAGATGCGGAAGATATCCTGATTCTGTATCTCTGCTGTCAAATGCAAACTCGAGAACTTTCATTCCCGGAAAACCTGTATCTTTAAGAAGCTGTCTGACTGAATCCGTCAAAAATCCTAAATCTTCTGCTATAATAGGAAGCTCTCCCAATTTTTCGTTTATTACATTAAACAGATCAATTCCAGGTCCTTCTTTCCACTCTCCATTTCTCGCTGTTTTTTCACCGTACGGTATAGAATAGTACGCATCAAATCCTCTGAAATGGTCAATACGAAGAATATCATATATTTTTGTCTGATATGCTATTCTGTCAACCCACCAGCTGTAGTTCTGCTCTTTCATAAGTTCCCAGTTAAATAATGGATTTCCCCAAAGCTGTCCGTCTGCAGAAAATCCATCAGGTGGACACCCTGCAACACTTATCGGAATAAGATTATTATCAAGCTGGAACTGGTCAGGATGTGCCCAGACATCCGCACTGTCTGATGATACATAAATAGGGATATCTCCTATTATTTTTATTCCATTCTCATTTGCATATGCTTTTATTTTCTTCCACTGACTGAAAAACAAAAATTGAACACATTCCCAGAATTTTATTTCATCTTTTAACTTTTCTCTCTCTACCGAAAGTGCCTTGTTATCTCTTTTTCTAAGAATTTCAGGCCATTCAATCCATGAAACTCCATTCTGTTCATCTTTTATTGCCATAAAAAGCGCATAATCAGAAAGCCACTTTTCATTTTCAGTCCTGAATTCAGAAATTAGTGTCTCATATTTTTCCTCAGCTGCTTTAGTTGCTTTTTTTAATACACTAAATCTCTTTTTATAAAGCAGACCATAATCTGCTTTTTCCTGATTATCTCCCCAATCTATATTTTCATAATCACTTTTTTCAAGCAGACCTGCTTCACACAAATCATCCAAATCTATCATATATGGATTTCCGGCATATGAAGAAAATGATTGATATGGTGAATCTCCATAACTTGTAGGACATATGGGCAATATCTGCCAATATGACTGCCCTGCCTTATGTAAAAAGCGGACAAATTCTCTTGCTGCCTCTCCCATTGTTCCTATACCATATGGTGATGGTAATGAAGTAATAGGCATTAAAATTCCTGCTCTTCTCAAAGTTTTTTCCTCCTTTTACATTTCATAATTAAATTTTTCTAACGCTTTCTCTCTCAAGAAGCTGGAATGGCACTGATACATCTCTTCCCTCTCCCGGATAATGTATCTGCCTAAGCATAAGTTCTACTCCCTCTCTAGCCATTCTATCTGTATCCTGCCTTATAGTTGTAAGTCTTGGAATACAATAATTAGAAAGGCTTATTCCGTCAAATCCAACCACTGAAATATCGTCAGGCACTCTTTTTCCTGCATCACATATTGCACGCATTGCACCGACTGCAATCGTATCACTGAGTGCAATTATAGCCGTGACACCTGATACCTGCTTCAAAAGTTTCTTTGCT
Organism: Butyribacter sp.; assembly: GCF_056818865.1. Taxonomy (NCBI): domain Bacteria; kingdom Bacillati; phylum Bacillota; class Clostridia; order Lachnospirales; family Lachnospiraceae; genus Butyribacter; species Butyribacter sp. Next base: position 87,631 of record NZ_DBLYGC010000002.1, on the reverse strand, counting down.
GCCTGATACCCGTCTTCCATAGAATAACGACACGGTATATACGCTTTTTTTTCTTCAAAATCAATTCCATTTTCTTTAAAACTTCTAAGACATCCTTCATATCTGCTCGAACTTATCTGAGTTGCGGACAATGTTCCACCTATAACTCCGATTTTTTTATGTCCCTGTTTTATAAGATAACTTCCGACCTGATATGAAGCTTCCTCATCATCCGTATAAAATGATGAAAGATTGCTTATGTTCAAACTGCCCGCACTGTTAGTCAACAATACACAAGGAACTTCTATGCTGTCAAAAGCATCAAAATAATCAAGATTTCCTCCCAAAAATATTATCCCTTTGGGATTTCTGTCCCTGCACAATGAAAGTGCACACTCTACTTCATTTGCATCCTCATCTATATAAGAAACTTCTGCATTTTCACCGTTTCTAGAGAATAACATTTGCATTTTTTCAAGAATATCAGCAAAAAGCATATTCTGATTTCCCTTAACTATAATAGAAAGAGATGATACCGACTGCCTTTTCAAGTGTCTTGCATTTGTATTTGGCTGAAAGTTGCTTTCTTCTATAACTTCCATTATCTTTTTTCTTGCCTTATCACTAACATCGGAATGATTATTCAATACACGGGATACGGTTCCTATACCATATCCCGATAATTTGGCGATATCTTTTATGGTCATACATTTTCCTCGCTTTTCTTCTGTTCCGGAATATCCCCTGCAGAATACTCCGAATAAAATGTATTTTAACCCTTAACCGCACCAGCTGCAACACCCTTAATAATATATTTCTGACAACATAAGTAAAATACTACTACTGGAATAACTGCCATAATAAGACAAGCCATAATAGCTCCCATATCAACTCTTCCGTAGCTGCCCTTCATATACTGGATAATAATCGATATAGTCTTATATTTCTTAATATCAAGTGTAAGATATGGAAGAAGGAAGTCGTTCCAAATCCACATTGCCTCAAGGATTCCTACTGATATAAGCGTTGGTTTCATCATTGGTATTACAACGTTAAAAAATGTTCTTATTGGACTGCAGCCGTCAATCATGGCTGCCTCCTCAACTTCGATTGGAATTGATTTTACAAAGCCGCAGAACATAAATACCGCCAGACCTGCACCAAATCCAAGATATATTATCAAAAGACCCCATGGTGTATTAAGTCCAAGAGAATCTGCTGTTCCTGATAATGTAAACATTACCATCTGGAACGGAATTACCATTGAGAATACGCAAAGAAGATAAATTGCTTTTGTAATCTTTGTCTGTACTCTTGTAATAAACCATGCACACATTGAACAGCATACAAGAATAAGTAATACACCGCCTACCGTAATAAATACGGTCCAGCCTACTGCCTTAATAAATTCATATTTTGTTATAGCCTCTTTAAAGTTTTCCATTCCGACAAATGTCTTTGATGACGGAAATTTAAATGGTTCAAGACTTATATATGTCTTTTTCTTAAAAGAGTTAATCAATACAACAATAATCGGTGATACAAATATTATTGATATAATCGTAAATAATAATGTTGCTAAAATTCCTTTTACCCTTTTCATTACTGCTGCACCTCCTTACTTCTTGTAAGTCTAAGCTGTAACATACTTATAACTATTACTGCAAGGAAGAAAATAACCGCCTTAGCCTGACCTACACCTTCATAACCTACTCTTCCATAGAACGTATCATAAATATTCAATGCAAGCATCTCAGTCTTGTGAAGCGGTTCACCACCTGTAAGTGAAAGGTTCTGGTCAAAGAGCTTGAATGAGTTTGTTATTGTTAAGAATGTACATATTGTTATTGATGGCATCATATTAGGAATAGTAACATGGAAAAGTCTCTTCCATGCATTTGCTCCATCAATCATAGCAGCTTCTTTTAATGAATCAGGTATTGCCTGTAAACCTGCTATGTAAACAATCATCATATAACCTATCTGCTGCCAGCAGATTAAGATTACGAGTCCCCAAAAACCTAATTTTGCATTTAATTTTAATGCCATGTCAAATTTACTGAATATACCATCAAATATAAGCTGCCAGATATATCCAAGAACAATACCACCTATAAGGTTTGGCATAAAGAATATTGTTCTGAAAATATTTGTTCCTTTAATTTTCTGTGTAAGCGCAAGTGCAAGTGCAAATGCCAAAAGATTAACAAGTACCAGCGTCACTACCGCGAATATGGCAGTAAATCCAAATGCATGAGGGAATGTTGAATCCTTAAATGCTTCTACATAGTTGCTAAATCCCACAAAAGATGCATCCTTGATAGTGGTAAATTTACAAAATGATAAATAAATTCCTTCGATAAATGGCACGATAAATCCAATTGTGAATGCCGCCATAGTCGGAAGCAAAAATACCGGCCAGTATTTTTTTATTGCTTTTTCCATAATAATCCTCATTTCTGCACATATCCACTGTGCATAACGCAAAAAACGTAGCTGTTCCCTTTTTCCCTGCCTAATACATTACTGTGTATAAAGTATAAAGCAGCTTTTGTTTAATACAGGGGACACGTTTGACCGTCTCCCCCATATATTAGTCTGTCCACATTAGTAAACAATTTGTAATATAACTAATGCTTAATAGTCTGTAATTTAAAATTATTTCTTAGCTGCTGCGGCCTCTTTTGCCCATCCGTCAACGAATGCTTTCTTTACAAGATCCCAATTTGCATCTGTCTGCTTAGAAGCATATGTTGTAAGAGCTGAACCAAGGTCATTTTTCCACTTCTCAGATGGCATAGTTGTGAAATTCCATGTTACAGGTTTCTTACCCTGATTTACATAGTCATTTGCAATGTTTACAAGAGGATTGTCAGATTCAAGGTTTTTCTTAAACGGAATAACAAATCCCATTCCGTCCTGTCCTGAAGGCATAGCCCCTGCTGCTCCACAAATACATTTAACTGCAGTCTCGTCAGTTACACACCAGTTCATGAAATCAAGTGTTGCCTGAATATCTTCTTTAGATGCTTTCTTGTTTACACACCAGTAATTCTCTGTACCTGTACAAAGTCCCTGATCTTCTTCTCCGTCTACACCGATGTAGATAGGAAGCATTCCAAGATTTTCATCTCCGATGTCTGCTATATCTGAGTAAGCCCATGTACCGTTCTGATAAAATACAGCTTTTTCAGTAACAAATTCTGCAACTGCATCATCACCTGTCTTTGTGCTAAGCTGTTTTGGACTTGTTGTAGAATTGTTTACATATAAATTCCAAATGTTACGATAGTTGTCAAGGTATGTTCCCTTAATTGCATCTGTATTTTCGATGTTATCCTGCTGATATTCATAATAAATAGGAAGGTTTGCAAGATGTGTTTTAAATCTCCAGTCTGAACTTCCATCCATACCTGCTGATGTGAATGCTGAGAATCCAAGGTCTTTGCTTCTCTTTGTGATGTCTTCAGCCACCTTCTTAAGGTCATCAAAATTCTTTATATCATCCTGTGTGTATCCGGCTTTTTTCAAAAGATTCTTGTTGTAAATTATACCGTATGATTCAATAGCATAACCTATACCGGCAACAGAATCACCATCTTTTAATAAGAAATCATCGCTTGTAATCTGCTTTGCAATTTCAGAATCTTTAAGATCATAGCAATAATCTTTCCAAGATGCGAGTCCAACCGGTCCGTTTACCTGAAACAATGTCGGAGCTTCGCTCTTACCCATCTCACTCTTAAGTGTTGTCTCATACTGATTTGCTGCGGCTGTTACTACATTTACCTTAACACCTGTTTTCTCTGTGTAGATATCTGCAAGTTCCTGCCACTGTGCATCAGCTTCAGGTTTGAAGTTCAAATAATAAACTGTTCCTTTAGCTTCTTTCTTACTGCTGCTTTCCTTTTTATCACTTGCGCCACCGCAGCCTGTAAGTGCTGATGCTGTCATAACTGCTGCAAGTCCAAGTGCTATAAGTCCTTTCTTTCTCATAGTTATCCTCCTAAATTAGAATAGTTGTTGTTTCCATTTTGAATACTTTAAATAACTTTAAAATAATATGTATTTTTGTGGAAACGTTTTTGGAAATGTTTCTGGAAATGTTTCCATTTCGTTGTAACTAAAATATATAACATTTAGATAAAAAATGCAATATTTTTTTTAATCTTTTGTGCTTTTTGTCATCTTTGCACAAAAATGCCCCGATAATTCAACTGAATTACCGGGGTGTTTTGTGCATTTTTACTATATTCAGGCTGAGTTTTTACATAAGCTGCGATACTCCATCAGCTTTTCCCTTGCATTTCTGCCTATATGTCTCGGAACTTCAATTCCTATCGTAACATACTGGTCACCGTAAGTCTTTCCGTCCTTTTTAGACACAACACCTTTTCCCTTAAGACGTATTTTTGTACCGGACTGTGTTCCCTCTTTTATCCTGCACTCAACATCTCCATAAAGTGTATGGACACGCACATCTCCTCCGAGAACCGCAGTCGTATATGGTACATTTACCTTTGTATATATATCCTGTCCTTTTCTCTCATAGCCCGGTTTCTCACCTACTTTAACCCTGAGAAATAAATCTCCGGCCTCTGCTTTTCCCATACCCGGATGACCCTTTCCTTTGAGCCTGATACTGTTTCCGTCGTCAATTCCCGCCGGTATATGAACTTTTAATGACTGCTCTTTTCCTGTCCTGCCATTACGCAAAGTAATCACCTTGTCACATCCAAACACAGCCTCATCAAATGTTACTCCTATGTCAGCCTCTGTATCATCGCCTCTCATATCATAACCAAACTCCGGCTCCCGACCTCCTGTGCTGTAAAAATGTGTTCCCGAAAATCCACCATGTTCTCCAAAATGTCCGTCCTCATCAAAGCTGCTGCGACCGCCAGCTCCACCACTTTGCCCAAAACCATCGTGGCCACCAAAACCTCCAAAACTTCCATGACCACTAAAGTGACCGTCATTAAACAGGTCTCCAAATATATCTCCAAAAATATCCGATGCATCTCCAGTGAAATGATACTCTCTGTGTGTTCCATAAGGTCCATCATAGGACTCCCCGTCTCCCGGCGAAAATCCTTCTTCAAATGCGGCATGACCAAACTGATCATAAAGTTTCTTCTTTTCAGAATCACTAAGTACATTATAAGCTTCTGTAATTTCCTTAAACTTTTGCTCAGCTGCTGCGTCACCGGGATTCATGTCGGGATGATACTTCTTTGCCATCTTACGATATGCTTTTTTTATTGTCTTATCATCAGCGTTCCTATCAATTCCAAGCACCTTATAGTAATCCTGCTTCACAGCCATAACAACCTCCCCCTTTCCTGCGCTGTCCTTTACGCTGCATTTTGAAAAAGGAGCGATTTTTCACCGCTCCCTCCATCATCTTTATCTGATATATGATAGTACAAATTAAAATATAATACTAAAAACCGTTTTTGGCAGTTTTAAATGTATTTATCCACTGTCTGTTACAGGATTGAAATATATCTTTCCTCTTCTCTCTGTGGTAATGCTTCTTTCTTAGGCACATTCAATGTAAGAACTCCATTCTCAAATTTTGCTTTTATATCTTCCTGTGTCAGTTCTTTACCTACATAAAAGTTTCTGCTGCATGTAGAATAAAATCTCTCTCTGCATATATATCTGCTTGTATCATCCTTAGATGTTTTATCATCCTTAGATGTTTTATCATCCTTAGACGTTTCTGCCGTAACTGTAAGATATCCGTCTTTTAATTCAGCCTTTATATCCTCTTTCTTAAATCCCGGCAAATCCATGATAACTTCAAAACCATCTTTGTTTTCCTTTATATCTGTTTTCATCAATCCGCTATTATAATAACTCTTTTTATAATTTCTTTCAGGTGCATCAAAAAATCCATCCATTAAATCATTTGCAAAAATACTAGGCATTAACATAATCAATCGCTCCTTCCAAAAATCTATTACTGTCCGCATCTGTGATGCAACAGTAAATAAAATCTTATTTATTTTTTAATATTGTTTGTTTCTCTGTTGCTGATTATGTTATACCACTTCTATTAGCACTCGTCAATAGTGAGTGCTAATAATTTTTGTGAACTTTTTGTGAACTTGTATCAATTAAATTCCATTTTATTTATGACACACTACCAATATTTTTTTCTTTTAAATACAATCAGACTCACAACAACTATCAGCACACTGATTCCTATAACAAACGGATAGGCATATTTCATTTTAAGCTCCGGCATATATGAAAAATTCATTCCATACCACCCTGCTATCAGTGTCAATGGCAGAAAAATTGTTGTTACTATCGTGAGCATCTTCATTACATCATTCTGGTGTATCTCTATCTCAGACTGGTACACATCCTGAACCTGCATCGCATATTCTCTTAGTATCTGTGTTTCCTGTGCAAGTCTTGTCATCTTTTCAGAATACATTTTAAAAAGTTCCACAATATCATCCGAAAAAAATTCCTCTTCATTTCCGGCAAGTTCATCCCCTGTTTCCGCAAGCTGTGTATAATAATGATAAAATCTCGCTATTATCTTTTTTAATCTCAAAAGACCTATATTGAATTTATCAGACTGCTCTTTCATGATATCCTCTTCAATCTCTGTTATCTTGTGCTCTATCTTCTGCAGGAAAAGTAAATCTTCATCTATAAACGAAACAAAAAAATCGTATATAAATCTTTCTATCGAATAATCTTTTGTAACCGCTTTTCCTGATATTCTCACTATATTTTTATCAACGTTATCATCATCGCTTAAAATGATTACCCTGTTTTTCAATATATATATAGCAAAAAGTGTATCTTTTTTTCCATATTCTTTTGATGGCACTTGAAATGTCCCGTACAAAAAATCCTTATGACTTTCCATCTTGCAAAAATGAATTTCATCAGGCGAATGCCAGATTCCGCACTTCCCCCACAAAATTTTTTCGTTATCCCACTCTGACATTTTAAATACACCAATACATTCATCATTTTCCCAAAATGTATCAAGAGCAATTTTAAATATACCGTCCTCTTTTACTATATAATACACTTCTTCCACCTGCATACTTAATACTTTATTCTTGCTTTGCTGCCTTATTTTTGTTTATACCTAATTTGTATTTTATCCAAATTTATTGTAAAATAATCAGTGGTAATTTTTTATTACCACGATAATATATTGTGGTCAAAATCCAATTAAGAAAGGAAACCTTATATATGAAGAAAAGATTATGTCTTCTGCTCTGTTTTTCGCTAATATTTTTATCATCTTGCGGCAGACAATCAAACAATATACGTTTTGGAGCCGCTGACATAGGCGGTATGTACTATGCTTTTGCAAGCAGTTTCTCCGGTGCTATATCAAAAGACACCTCCGATTACAAGTTTGAAGTCAAAAATACAGCCGGTTCTGCGGCTAACCTTAGACTTCTGTCTGACAAATATATAGACCTTGGTATCGCACAGGCAGACCTTATCAAGGATGCTTACGATGGCACAGGTTATTTTAAAGACAATATCTGTAATGGCTATAAAGCTGTTGCTGCACTTTATACTGAAGCATGCCAGATAGTCGTTAAAGCAAACTCAGGTATAAAAAGCATTGATGACCTTCAGGGTCGAAAAGTAAGTATCGGTGCAAAGGAATCCGGTACGGAAATTAACGCAAATCAGATTTTAGAATTCAGCGGTTTAAATTCTAAACTTGTCAATATGGTAAATCTTGATTACACCGATGCGGCAAAACAGCTTGCCGAAGGTAAGATTGATGCATTTTTCTGCACAGCCGGACTTCAGACAACAGTAATATCTGAACTTACTAAAGAATGCAGTATCAGAATTTTAAGTATTGATGATAAATGTATTAAAAAACTGCTTACAGCCTATCCTTGTTACAGTAAGTATGAAATACCTGCAAACACTTATGCAGGCCAGTCGGAAAACGTAACTACAATAGGTGTAAAATCAGTATTGCTTGCATCTGACAGCCTTTCTGAAAACGCTGTCAAGCAATTTACTAAAACCTTTTTTAAACATAATAAAGATTTACAATATGCAACTTCTCTTGAACTTATAACTGATGAAAATACAGCGGTTCAGGGTATTGATATTCCATTCCATTCGGGCGCAGCCGCTTATTATAAGGAAAAAGGAATTACAGCCACAACACAAAAATAATACAAATACATCGTCAGCTATTTATTTATGAGCGAATGTAAATAGCTGTTATGGTTTCATATTGCCACAACAAATCGCTTGGAAATGAGGAATTAACTTTATGAAAATTCAATTAGACATGTACCAAACGCTTGCTGCTGCAGTTTTGGTACTTTTATTAGGAAGTTATCTGAGAAAAAAAATAAATATTCTGGAAAAATTCTGTATTCCAGCGCCTGTTATAGGTGGATTACTCTTTGCTATTTTTACATGTGTATGTTATACTACCGGAATTATTGAATTTTCCTTTGATGATACTCTGCGTGAGGTGTGCATGGTATTTTTCTTTACATCTGTTGGCTTTCAGGCAAACTTAAAGGTTTTAAAAAGCGGCGGAAAATCCTTATTGGTATTCCTCGCACTTGTTATCACACTGATTTTTTCGCAGAACCTGCTTGCCATCGGACTTTCAAAGGTACTTGGCTTAAATCCTCTCATCGGAATGTGTACAGGTTCAATACCTATGGTCGGCGGTCACGGTACTGCCGGTGCATTCGGTCCGGTACTCGAGGATTTTAATATTAAGGGTGCAACAACTATCTGTACTGCCGCTGCCACTTTCGGACTTATAACAGGAAGTCTTGTTGGCGGTCCTATAGGAAAGCGCCTTATCGAGAAAAGAAATCTTATGTGCAATGTTCCGTCTGAGGATGACAGCCTTTTGGTTGAGGACGAGGAAAAACACCAGCGTCATACAAATATGTACGCAACCGCAGTATTCCAGCTTATACTTGCAATAGGACTCGGCACCATCTTTTCGTATTTTCTCACAAAGACAGGACTTACTTTTCCTATCTATATAGGTGCAATGCTCGCCGCTGCACTTATGCGTAATATTACTGAGTATTCAAGCAAGGGAACTATCCATATGGGTGAGATAAACGACCTCGGCGGAATCAGTCTTTCACTCTTTCTCGGAATGGCAATGATTACTTTAAAGCTCTGGGAACTTGCCACTCTCGCCCTGCCGCTTGTTATCCTGCTCGCAGCACAGACGCTTCTCATATGCGTATTCACATACTTTGCCATATTCAATGTTATGGGAAGAGATTATGATGCAGCCGTGCTTTCTGCCGGAACCTGCGGCTTTGGTATGGGGGCTACCCCAAACGCCATGGCAAATATGCAGGCAATCTGCGACCTATATGTTCCATCCGTAAAGGCATACCTTATCATACCGCTTATCGGAAGTTTATTTGCAGATTTTATCAACAGTCTTGTTATTACATTTTTCATTAATATACTTTAAATGGAGGGATTTTTATGTTTCACTGGAAAAAGAAAAATGAGCAAAAACATGTTGAGGAAAAACATGATTACAATTTAACTTTTGAAAATGTAGCAATTCCGGAAGTCCATACACACAAGACCCACGACGAAGCGACCGAAAATGAAAGTGACGACTCTTCCATAAACTATGATAATCTGGCTATACCGGAAGTTCATATACGAAAAAAATAACAAAATAATTTTTACAGAATGGAGACTTCTTATGAGTGAAAACAAAGAATTTTTAGCTACTGAACCTGTCGGAAAACTTTTATTAAAACTGGCAGTTCCATCCGTTATATCACAACTTGTAAACATGCTCTACAACATTGTAGACAGAATCTACATAGGACATATTCCAAAAACCGGCAGTCTTGCTCTCACAGGCCTCGGTGTCTGTATGCCCATCATTATGATAATATCCGCTTTTGCTGCTCTTATCGGCTTTGGCGGTGCTCCGAGAGCTTCAATTTTTATGGGCAAGGGCGAAAATGATACAGCCGAAAAAACTCTTGGAAACTGTTTTACCATGCAGATTATCATTTCAATTATCCTTACCATTGTATTATTATCCGGTAACAGATTTTTCCTCATGGCTTTCGGCGCAAGCAGCAACACAATTGATTATGCTTCAAGCTATATGAATATCTATGCCCTTGGAACAATATTCGTACAGCTCACTCTCGGCATGAACGCTTTCGTAACAGCACAGGGATTTTCAAAAACCGGAATGTTAACCGTAATCATAGGTGCTATATGTAACATCATTCTCGATCCGATTTTTATTTTTGCACTCGGTCTTGGCGTAAAGGGTGCTGCAATTGCCACTGTAATATCACAGGGAATTTCATGTATATGGGTTATCTCATTCTTAACAGGCAGAAAAACATTTTTAAAGATAAAGAAAAAATATATCATTCCTTCTGCCGAAATAATTCTTCCATGTATGGCTCTCGGCGTTTCAACATTTGTCATGCAGGCAAGCGAGAGTGTCATTTCCGTATGTTTTAATTCATCACTTTTAAAATACGGCGGTGATGTCGCCGTTGGTGCCATGACTATACTTACAAGTGTACTGCAGTTTGCAATGCTGCCACTACAGGGTATCGGTCAGGGTGCACAACCGATTACCAGCTACAACTACGGAGCAAAAAATGCTGACCGTGTAAAAAAGACATTTCGTATACTTATTACCGTATCACTCAGCTATTCAATCATATTCTGGGCATTGATACAGCTTTTCCCTGGTGTATTTGCAGGAATTTTCAGTTCAGATAAAGAACTTGTTACATTTACCGCCGGCGCACTCAGAATTTACTGCGGTATGTTATTTATGTTTGGAATACAGATTGCATGCCAGATGACTTTTGTTGCCATAGGCAATGCCGTATGCTCGGTCATTGTTGCTGTCGTGAGAAAGTTCGTTCTTCTTCTCCCGCTTATCTACATAGTGCCGCATTTTGTTTCAAACAAAACAAACGGAGTATATATGGCTGAACCTGTTGCCGACTTCATAGCAGTATCCTTTACGGTAATCATATTTTTAGTTCAGTTTAAAAAAGCACTCAGTAAATTGAAATAAATTTAATAATATACTTGCCTAATTGAGAGAAATTTAACACTATGCAAGTATAGTTGAAAAAATGTCAATTATAACTTTAATTTTCTTCAACTTTTGGTACTTTTTTCTATTGACAAATTGCCCCTTAAAAACTACCATACATTAGTAAAAGAAAAAGGAGGCAATTATTATGAGATTATGGAAAAAGGCAGTCAGCCTTGTACTTGTATCTGCTATGGCATTTTCTATGTGTGCATGTGGCAGCAAGAAGGACGAAGGCAGCAAATCAGCAGACACATTTAAGATTGGTGGCATCGGACCTACAACAGGTGATGCAGCTATCTATGGAAAAGCCGTCCAGAACGGTATCAAGCTTGCAGTAGACGAGGTTAATGCCGCAGGTGGTATTAACGGAAAGAAAATTGAATATAAATTTGAGGACGACCAGAACGATACTGAGAAATCAGTAAATGCCTACAACAGCTTAAAAGACTGGGGTATGCAGATACTTGTAGGAACTGTTACATCAAACCCTTGTACAGCAGTTGTTGAACAGACACATAATGACAACATGTTCCAGCTTACTCCATCAGCTACAGCAGTAGAGTCAATTCAGTATGACAACGCATTCCGTATGTGTTTCTCTGACCCTAACCAGGGTAGTGCTTCTGCTGATTATATCGCAGACCACAAACTTGCTTCAAAAATTGCAGTTATTTATAACAGTTCTGACCCTTACTCTTCAGGTATCTATCAGAAATTTGATGCCGAGGCAAAAGCAAAAGGACTTGATATAGTAGCTGCCGAGGCATTTACTGCTGACAGCAAGACAGACTTCTCAGTACAGATTCAGAAAGCTAAGAGTGCCGGTGCTGAAATGGTATTCCTTCCTATATATTATCAGGAGGCATCTCTTATCCTTGCTCAGGCAAAGAAGGCAAACTTCACACCTAAGTATTTCGGATGTGACGGTATGGACGGAATCCTTGCACTTGACGGATTTGACAAAGAACTTGCTGAGGGACTTATGTTCCTTACACCATTTACACCTGATTCAAAGGATGACAAGACTCAGACTTTCGTAAAAGCATACAAAAAAGCATTTAATGACACACCTATCCAGTTTGCCGCAGATGCCTATGACTGTATCTACACTATAAAAGCTGCTGCTGAGAAAGCAAAGCTTACACCTGATATGAGTATTTCTGATATGTCAGACGCATTAAAGAAATCAATGACTGAAATTGAACTCAGCTGTCTTACTGCTAAGAGCATCAAATGGTCATCAGACGGTGAACCTACAAAAGAGCCTACTGTCGTAGTTGTAGAAAACGGTTCTTACAATATAGCTGAATAAAGTTTATAAACACCAAAATCCGAATTAGACAAAATGTTACTGAATAACGTATTTTGTGGATTTTAAGCTTGTTATATGATATTATAAAGTCTGTATGAGATTTAAATCTCATACAGACTTTAATATTACTGTTCACACTCAAATTTAAACAGTAACACTCTACATTTAAAGAAACAGGAGGTAAACCATGAGCTTTATATCGTATTTATTTAACGGATTAAGTCTCGGAAGTGTTTATGCAATAATTGCCCTCGGTTACACAATGGTATATGGTATTGCAAAAATGCTTAACTTTGCACATGGAGATGTAATCATGATTGGTGCTTATGTTTCTCTTCTTTCCATGACAAATGCAGGCATTCCGGCATTTCCGGCACTTATTATTTCAATTGTTGTCTGTACTGTTTTAGGTATTGTCATTGAGAGAATTGCATACAAACCACTTAGAAATGCATCTTCTTCACTTGCGGTTCTTATTACTGCAATCGGTGTCAGCTACTTACTTCAGAATGTTGCACTTTTACTTTTTGGAGCCAATGCACAGACTTTTCCATCAATCATCAAATGGGAAGGACTTTCATTAGCCGGAGGAAAACTTAACCTTTCCGGTGAAACTATCATTACAATAATAGTTTGTATCATCATTATGATAGCTTTAATGTTCTTTGTACAGAAAACAAAGCCGGGTCAGGCAATGCGTGCTGTATCTGAAGACCGTGGTGCCGCACTTCTTATGGGTATCAATGTAAACGGAACAATTGCTCTCACATTTGCAATCGGCTCAGGACTTGCAGCTATCGCAGGTGTACTTCTCTGCTCTGCTTACCCAAGTCTTACACCTTACACAGGTGCCATGCCCGGTATCAAAGCGTTCGTTGCCGCCGTATTTGGTGGTATCGGTTCAATCCCGGGAGCATTTATAGGCGGTATTCTTTTAGGTATTATTGAAATATTTGGTAAGGCCTATATTTCATCACAGATGGCAGATGCAATTGTTTTTGCTGTACTTATTATCGTCCTTCTTGTTAAACCGACAGGACTTTTAGGCAAAAAAATTCAGGAAAAAGTATAGGAGGCAGGTATATTATGTCAAAGAAATTATCTAAACAAAAATTAAATGATATTATCACTTATGGTATAGTTATAGCTGCTTTTATTATAATGCAGATTCTTATAAATGCCGGAGAGATTTCTTCTCTCTTCCAGGGACTTATGGTTCCTTTGTGTACTTATATCATTCTCGCCATTTCGCTTAATCTTGTCGTAGGTATTCTCGGAGAATTAAGTCTTGGACATGCCGGCTTTATGTGTGTCGGTGCTTTCACAAGTTCCTTCTTCTCAAAAGCTACACAGGATACTATCACAAACGGAACACTTAGATTTTTTATCGCACTTCTAATAGGAATAGCGGTGGCAGCCATATTCGGAATTATAATAGGAATTCCTGTTTTGAGATTAAATGGTGATTATCTTGCAATAGTTACACTTGCATTTGGGGAAATCATCAAGAACCTTGTTAACGTTCTTTTTATAGGAAAAGATTCAAAAGGATTTCATTTTTCAACAAAAGATGCGGTAAGTTTAAATCTCGAACCTGACGGAAAAATTATCGTGAACGGTCCTCAGGGAATTACGGGCACACCTAACGATTCAACATTCTTTATCGGTTTTATACTTATTCTTATAACATTGTTTATAGTATTAAACCTTATACATTCAAGAGACGGTCGTGCTATCATGGCTATCCGTGACAACAGAATTGCCGCTGAATCAATCGGTATAAACATTACAAAATATAAACTTATGACATTCACTATATCTGCTGCAATGGCAGGTGCAGCCGGTGTCCTTTATGCACACAACCTCTCAAATCTCACAGCTAATACAAATAACTTCGGTTACAATATGTCTATAAACATTCTTGTATTTGTTGTTCTTGGAGGTATCGGAAATATCAGAGGTTCTGTCATAGCCGCTGTTGTACTTACACTTCTTCCGGAGCTGCTCCGTGGAATGTCAGATTACCGTATGCTTATCTACGCAATAGTTCTTATTGTCATGATGCTCTTTAACTGGGCACCAAAAGCAATTGAATGGCGTGAAAAACACCTTTCATTTAAGAAAAACAAAAAGGAGGCTGCATAAAATGGAAAATTTATTAGATGTACAAAATCTTGGTATTTCTTTTGGTGGTCTTCGTGCCGTAAACAACTTTAGTATCAACATTAAAAAGGAACAGCTTTACGGACTTATCGGTCCAAACGGTGCCGGAAAAACAACTATTTTCAACCTTTTGACAGGTGTTTATAAACCTGACAGCGGAAAGATTATTCTCGACGGAAATGACCTCACAGGCAAATCCACAATTGAAATAAACAAATCAGGAATTGCAAGAACATTTCAGAATATAAGACTGTTTTCACAGCTCACCGTACTCGACAATGTAAAAACAGGTCTACACAACAATCATCACTATTCAACACTTGACAGCATACTCAGGCTTCCACGTTATCATAAAGTTGAAAAAGAAATGAATGATATTGCTATGGAACTTCTCGAAGTGTTCGGACTAAAAGATGATGCATATGTTGAAGCACAGAATCTCCCTTATGGACAGCAAAGAAAACTTGAGATTGCACGTGCACTTGCAACAAATCCTAAACTCCTTCTTCTCGACGAACCTGCTGCCGGCATGAATCCAAACGAAACAGAAGAATTAATGGATATGATAAAATTTGTAAGAGACCATTTTCATATGACAATTCTTCTCATTGAACATGACATGAAACTTGTAAGCGGAATATGCGAGCAGCTTACCGTACTTAATTTCGGCGAGGTTCTTGCACAGGGCGATACATCAGACGTGTTAAACAACCCACAGGTTATCAAGGCATATTTAGGTGAATAATTATAGAAATGAGGGATAAAATTATGGCGATGCTTGAAGTTAAAGATTTAGAAGTATATTACGGTATGATACAGGCAATCAAAGGTATCTCTTTTGAAGTAAATAAAGGTGAGGTTATCGCACTTATCGGTGCCAATGGTGCCGGCAAAACTACTACTCTTCACACTATCACCGGTCTTCTCTCTCCTAAAAAAGGAAGTGTTATTTTCGAGGGAGAGGACATAACAAAGATACCTGCACATAAAATTGTATCAATGGGAATGGCTCATGTTCCCGAAGGCAGACGTGTTTTTGCGGATTTAAGCGTGTACGAAAACCTTAAATTAGGTGCATACACACGAAAAGATAAAGAGAATTTAAACAAAGATTTAGAAAATATATATAAAAGATTTCCAAGACTTGCCGAGAGAAAAAATCAATCAGCAGGTACATTGAGCGGCGGTGAGCAGCAGATGCTCGCAATGGGACGTGCACTTATGTCAAAACCATCTATTATACTTATGGATGAGCCATCAATGGGACTTTCACCTATCCTTGTCAATGAGATATTTGATATTATCGAATCCATCAGCAAATCGGGCACTACTGTTCTTCTTGTAGAACAGAATGCTAAAAAAGCTCTTTCTATCGCAGATAGAGCATATGTACTTGAAACCGGAAAAATTGTCACAAGTGGAAAAGCAAGTGACCTGCTTGAAGACGATTCGATAAAGAAAGCTTATTTAGGTGAATAAATAGCCAAGCTTTAGCGAGTTTGGCATTAGAAGAATATATAGGAATCTTAATAAAGATGCCATTATACATTCTTCTGTAATCCACTACTCTTTACTTTATATCTTTAATAAAAATAAAGGAGGTATTACTATGGGAAATATGATTATTACTGTTTCACGCCAGTATGGCAGTGGTGGAAAGACTATCGCTGCCATGCTTGCCCAGAAACTTGGTATCAACTGCTACAGTCGTGAAATTCTTAAAATAGCTTCTGAGGACAGCGGAATCAACGAAAGGCTTTTCGGTATGTCAGACGAAAAACTCCGCCATGCCGTATGGCTTAAAACATTAAGCCATACTTATACAGGTGAACTTCTTCCTCCTGAAGATAAGGGCTTTACTTCCGATGACAACCTTTTTAATTATCAGGCCAAAACCATCAAGGAACTTGCCGAAAAGGAATCCTGCATCATTGTAGGAAGATGCGCAAACTACATTCTGAAAGACAACCCTAATGTACTCAGCGTGTTTGTTCATGCCGATGAAAACTTCTGCCTTGCAAGGGCCATGGAACGTAACAGTTTCAGCGAGAAAGAGATGAAAAAATTTATTGAGCGCACTGATAAATACCGTTCTGACTATTACCGCTATCATACCGGACACCACTGGACTGACGCAAGATATTATGACCTTTGTCTTGACAGTTCAAAACTCGGTTTTGAAAATTGTGCCCTCGAAATAGAGGAATATGCAAAAATCCGCTTTGGAAAATAAATACTAAATCAAAATCTTATAACAGACAGCTATAAATTTCATTCATCCCGTTAATGCGGATGTCTAAAATTTATGGCTGTTTTTGTTTTATATAAAGATTGATATATACGCCTATTTGAATTATATTATTAACAACGATATATTTTAAAGATTCTTATTTATAATAAAAAACACATGACGCAAGGGTCAAAATACCTTTTGACCTCAACATCATTACATACATATAAAAGGAGGTATCTATGAATTTTTTTGAATTTACCGACAAAGAATTATTTTTCCGCAATGACGGCGAACTTGTAATTATTGCTGCATGGGGTGACAACAGTCTGCGTGTGCAGTCATCACTCATGGATAAAATCCCGGATGGAAATGCTGCTCTTATCAATCCCAATGTAAACAATCCGTCAGATATTGACATCCGTATAATTGACGAACGTCATGCCGTTATCAAAAACGGACTTATCACAGCAAAATTATATGTTCAGGAATGGGGAAATGCTTTACAGATTTCTTTTTATAACGGGCAGAATAAACTTCTGCTTCGTGAAATCAGCAACGGCGGTGCATTGACAAGAAAAGCACGTTATTTTCACACTCTCAACGGTGGCAGTTATAAATTAAGGGTCAGTTTTGAACCTTCACCCTCTGAAAAAATATACGGAATGGGACAATATCAGCAGGAAATTTTTGACCTTAAAGGCTGCAATCTCGAACTTGCACACCGAAATTCACAGGCAAGTATTCCTTTTTATATTTCAAATCTTGGATATGGTTTTCTCTGGCACAACGCTGCCGTCGGCGAAGTCCATTTCGGAAAAAATACTACTGAATGGATTGCCGAAGATACAGACAAGATGGACTATTGGATAACAGCCGGCAACTCTCCGTCACAAATTGAAGAACAATTTGCCTGCTGTACCGGAAAATCCCCTATGATGCCGGAATATGGTCTTGGATTTTGGCAATGTAAACTCCGCTACTACAATCAGAAACAGGTACTCGACATCGCAAAAGAATACAAAAAAAGAAATATTCCCGTTGATGTTTTAGTTATCGACTATTACCACTGGCCACATTGCGGTGACTGGCGTTTTGATGAAGAATATTTCCCTGAACCTGAAAAAATGATAAAAGAATTGCACGACATGGGCATTGAAACGATGGTTTCCATCTGGCCACAGGTTGAATGGAACAGTGAAAATTTTGAGGAAATGAAGCAACAAGGGCTTCTTGTAAAACAAAACTCAGGTATAGACGTTCAAATGACCTTCCACGGAAACAACGTATTTATGGATGCAACTAACCCTCGTACAAGAAAATATGTCTGGGAAAAATGCAAAAAAAATTATGCTGACATGGGTGTAAAAACATTTTGGCTTGATGAAGCCGAACCTGAATTTACAAATTACAATTATGAGCGTTACCAATATCATGCAGGGCCTGTTTCAAAAGTAGGAAATATATATCCCAGAGAATATTCCAGACTTTTTTATGAAGGCCAGAAAGAAATGGGACAGACTGATATAGTCAATCTCGTCCGCTGTGCATGGGTAGGAAGTCAAAAATACGGTGCCCTTGTGTGGTCAGGTGACATTTGGTCTTCATATGAAGATTTCCGTAAACAGATATGCGCCGGACTTCATATGGGACTTTGCGGCATCCCGTGGTGGACAACAGATATAGGCGGATTTCATGGCGGAAATATTGAAAGTGATGATTTCAAAGAACTTTTACTCCGCTGGTTCCAATTTGGAACTTTCTGTCCTGTTATGAGAATACACGGCTGCCGCCAGCCATACACCAATTTAAAAAATAAAGCCGGTGAAGTTCGTGAAGGAACAGGTGCAGATAATGAAGTATGGAGTTATGGTGAAGATGCAGAAAAAATTATGGTCAAATTCATTCATGTACGCGAACTTATGAAAGACTATATACGTGGTATTATGAAAGAAGCACATGAAAAAGGAACTCCTGTCATGCGTACACTTTTCTACGAATTTCCTGATGATAACTGCTGGGACATTTACGACGAGTATATGTTTGGAAATGAAATTCTTGTTGCTCCTATATGCCATGAGCACGAAACCAGACGAGAAGTTTATCTGCCGAAAGGTCACTCATGGACATCTGCCCACAACGGCGAAGTCTATGAAGGCGGCAAAACCTATAATATCGATGCACCAATCGATACCATTCCGGTATTCCTTAAAGATGGTTCAAATAAATATCTTATTGGAGAAATTTAATGGAGGATATAATATATGAAAAAAATAAATATTGACAATCTGATTTCAGAAATGACACTTGAAGAAAAAGCTTCTCTTTGTTCTGCTGCCGATGCATGGCACACAAAGAAAATCGAAAGGCTTAATCTGCCTTCAGTCATGGTTTCAGACGGACCTCACGGACTTCGCAAGGAGGATGACAGCCCTGCTCATTTTGGACTTCTTGAAAGTATTGAAGCTATATGTTTTCCGACTGCATCAGCTCTCGCATGCTCATTTGACAGAGATTTAATTGAAAATGTAGGAAATGCCCTCGGTAAAGAATGCCAAAGTGAAGATATTTCTGTACTGCTCGGACCCGGTATAAACATGAAACGCTCTCCTCTATGCGGAAGAAATTTTGAATATTTCTCAGAAGACCCCTATCTCGCCGGAGAAATGGGAGCTGCTTTTGTCAACGGTGTACAAAAAAATGACATTGGCACAAGCCTTAAACATTTTGCAGCCAACAATCAGGAATGGCGCAGAATGAGCATAAGTGCTGAAATTGATGAAAGAACTCTCAACGAAACATACCTTACGGCATTTGAAAAAGTTGTAAAACAGGCTAAACCATGGACAATCATGTGCAGCTACAATCAGATAAACGGAGAATATTCCTGTGAAAACAAAGAACTTCTGACTGATACTTTGAGAGACAAATGGGGATATGAGGGACTTGTCATGACTGACTGGGGAGCCATGAATGACAGGGTAAAAGCACTCAAAGCCGGTCTTGACCTTGAAATGCCATCAAGCCACGGTGAAACAGATAAACTTATCGTAAAAGCCGTAAATGACGGTACCCTTGATATTGAAACACTTGATACAGCCGTAAGACGAATACTCACTCTTGTTGACAATTCACTTGATTCAAAAGACAAACATTCAGGCTTTAAATACGATATGGAATGGCATCATGAAATTGCACAGGAGACAGCAGAAAATTGTGCCGTTCTTCTCAAAAATAACGGTGCACTCCCTCTCAGCAAAAACCAGAACATAGCATTTATAGGTGAATTTGCTGACAATCCACGTATTCAGGGCGGCGGTTCAAGTCATATAAACTGCCACAAAATCGATACCGCACTTAATTGTGTAAAAGAACTTGCAGACGTCACATATGCAAAGGGATATAATACAGACAATGAACAGACAGACGAAAACCTCTTAAACGAAGCATTAAATACAGCTAAAAATGCAGATATTGCCGTAATCTTTGCCGGATTGCCGGATGCATTTGAAAATGAAGGTTTTGACAGAACTCATATTGATATGCCAAAATGCCAGAATGAACTCATTGAAGAAATATGCAAAGTTCAAAAAAACGTAGTTGTTGTATTACATAACGGCTCAGCCATCACTATGCCTTGGCTTGGCAAAGTAAACGCCGTTCTTGAAATGTATCTCGCCGGAGAAGCGTCAGGTGCTGCTGCCGTCAACCTTTTATTCGGCATTGCAAATCCATCCGGAAAGCTTGCTGAGTCATTCCCTATGCAGTTAGAGGACACACCTGCCTACTTAAACTTCCCGGGCAACAGGGATAAAGTAAATTACAATGAAGGTGTCTTTATAGGTTACAGATACTACGACAAGAAGAAAATGAATGTTCTGTTCCCATTCGGCTATGGATTGAGTTATACAAAATTCAGATATGACAATATGAAAATAAACGGTAATGATATATCTGAAAGCAATTTTTCATTTAAAGATAATGAAAACGTAAATGTAAGTGTTGATATAACAAACATAGGCGATGTTGACGGCGCAGAAATCGTTCAGCTTTATATCAGAAATCATATTGACGAGGATAACAGACCTGTCAAAGAACTTAAAGATTTTGCCAAAGTTAAACTTGCAGCAGGCGAAACAAAAACCGTAACTTTCACCCTGAACTTTAGAAGCTGGGCATATTATAATGAAACCATACATGATTGGTATGCACCATCAGGCGAATATAAAATACTTATAGGCGCATCATCAAGAGATATTAAAATGCAAAAAGCAGTCTCAATAACATCTACAACTAAAATTCCTTTCGTTGTAAATAAATCAACGACTTGTGAAGATGTTGAACGCTTTGCCAAAAACAAAGCTCCGCTCGATGAAATGCTTATGAAGTGTGTGAAAGCACAGCACAAAGAAGAGTCTCCAAAAACCGAAGAAGAAGAACTTAAAGACCTTAAATGCGGCTTTGGAGGTGTTCCGCTTCATTCTACACTTTCATTTACACCTGATGAATTAAAATACGAAGACATACAGAATGCAATAAATGAAATAAATAAAGGGGAGTAAATATTTTTCGCAACAATCTACCTTATCGTATAAACATTGCCTATCCTATTGGCCAACAGGATAGGCATTTTTATTTTCGCTTGTTTCTTTATCTTTTCCCTAATGCATATGTGCATATTTTTCTTTTGTTGCCATCCCCCCTCTGATATGTCTTTCCGATTTGTTCAAGTCTAAGATTTTTCTTACTTCAATTGCTAATGACGAATCTATATTTTCAAGTCTTTCAGTGAGATCTTTATGAACCGTCGATTTGCTGACACCAAATATTTTGGCAGCCTGCCTTACAGTAGATTTATTTTCTATCATATAATTGGCAAGACTTATTGCTCTCTGACTTAATCTTTCATCTGCTATGTAAGTATTTTTCCTTCTCCTGTTCCTAAATTTTGGCTTTTCCACTTTAAAAGCTCCTCTTATTTTTTTACATCTTATGAGAAAGCTGTTTATTTTATGACAGGCTGTTAAGGAAATTTATTTTGCCTGAAAATTCTTGACTTAAAATCTATTTTTCATTACACTAAAAATAAATATCAACAATTTATGAACGGAGGAGTTATATGCCATTTATTGATTCAAAAGTAACAGTTTCACTTTCAGCTGAAAAAGAGGAAAATATTAAACAGAAACTCGGACAGGCTATCGGAACACTAGGCAAAACAGAAAGCTTTTTAATGGTTGGTTTTGAAGATGATTACAGCCTTTACATGGGCGGAAACAAATTAGAAAAAGGTGCTTTTGTTTCGGTGCGTGTATTCGGTAAAATCAACTCATCACAAAGCAATGAAATGACAGCAAAAATCTGTCAGATATTTGCCGATGAACTTGATATTCCGGGTCAAAATGTATACGTCACATTTCAGGGCATAGCCGACTGGGGCTGGAACGGAAACAATTTCTAATATAATTTTAGTTATTGTTCACACCGACATAATGTTCACATCCGCGTTGTGATTGACAAATAACAGATATGTCATTAAAAACAAATAAGCAGACAATAATATTCATATTTATTGTCTGCTCTTTTATTTTTATCTTCTTTTATTTATATATTGCACTAATCTAATCATGTACTTTTAAGCCATGAAGCATTTTTACAAATTCAGGATTGCTATGGTCTACAATCTCACTGTGTCCAAGGTCAAGTTTTGCAATTTCTTTCATATCTTCATCTGAAATCTCAAAATCCCATACATCCATATTCTGTTCCATGCGTTCTTTGTGAACTGACTTCGGTATTACCACAACACCTCTCTGCACATTCCATCTGAGAGCTACCTGTGCCGGTGTCTTTCCGTACTTCTCACCTATAGCAGCAAGAACCGGATGTGTAAATATTCCATGATTTCCTTCAGCAAACGGTCCCCATGCTTCCGGTACAACTCCGTACTCTTTCATAATGCTGAGTGCATTTTCCTGTTGGAAAAACGGATGTAATTCCACCTGATTTACCATCGGTTTTATGTCTACTGTCTCACAAAAATCTGCCAATATATGAGGATAGAAATTGCAAACTCCGATTGCTTTAAGCTTGCCTTCTTTGTACATTTCCTCCATAGCACGGTAAGCACCATAGTAATCACCCATCGGCTGATGAATAAGATATAAATCTAAATAATCTGTTCCAAGTTTTTTCAAAGATCTCTCCACAGCAGCTTTTGCACCTTCATAACTTGCATCCTGTACCCATAACTTTGTAGCAATAAAAAGTTCTTCTCTAGGCACTCCGCATTTTGCGATTGCTGCTCCAACAGCTTCTTCATTCATATAAGCTGCTGCCGTATCGATAAGACGATATCCGCTTGCAATTGCATCTGTGACAGCTTTTTCGCACACATCAGCTTCAGGAACCTGAAAAACTCCAAATCCGAGAAGCGGCATTTTTAATCCGTTACTTAATGTAGTGTATTCCATAATTTTACTCCTTTCAATTCTCTTATAACGTTGTCTGGTGTAATGTATCATTGATACAGTACACTGGTTATTTTCCATTTTTAATGGAAGATTTAAAGAATTATCTCTTAAATTCATTGTCTAAATTATAGTGTTAAATTCCTCAAATGAACAATATTTAATTTTTATACTGCTATTCATTTAATGAATACTATATATTGATTTATAATATAAATCTGCTAAACTGTTAATTAAGTAAAACAAGGAGGTTTTTAATCATGTTAGAAACATACCAGCTTGAGCAGCTTATAGCTTTTGCAGAATACAAAACTCTGTCCAGGGCAGCCGAAGTCCTTCATATTTCACAGCCTTCTTTAAGCCGTACTATGCAGCAGATTGAAAGTGAATTTCAGGTTTCTCTCTTTGAAAGACAGAAAAATAAAATCACTCTTAATGAAAACGGCAGGCTTGCAGTCTCCTATGCCAGAAAGATAGTGGATGATGTTAATGACATGGTATTCCATGTGCGTTCATTTGACCGCATGAACAATACAATAAGCGTTGGCTCATGTGCTCCCATGCCAAGCCAGCTGCTGACAAAACTGCTCCGCAGCATTTATCCTGACATGACACTTTCCTCCGAAGTAAAAAAGACTGACGTTTTAACAGTCGGTCTTTTTAATGATACATATGATTTTATAATTCTTCCGCAAAAACCTGATAATACAAGCGGACTCTTTATAAAAACTTTTTCAGAAGAACACCTGATGTTTTGTCCTACAGACACACACAAATTTGCACATGAGAGAAGCCTGCATCTTTATGACATAAATGGTGAAAACATGATAGTCATGCCAAATCTCGGTTTTTGGCGTGATATAATCGACGAAAAAATGCCCGATTCAAAATTTTTTGAGCAGACAGACCGCACGGCATTTGAAGAACTTATCCAAGCCTCAATACTGCCTTATTTCACGACTGACATTGCTTTTAATGATTACATACAGCCAAAAAATCGTGTGTATATTCCTCTCATTGACCCTGAGGTAAACGTAACATTTTTCCTCATTGTCAAAGAAAGTAAAAAACAAAAATTTACGCAAGTGTTTAAAAACATTTGATTATATCTGCTGCATCTGCCTATATTCCAAACATTTCAGCACATATTTTCATGCCTGAATCAGTTTTGAATATTTTGTTATACGCATGCTCAACCGCATCTTTTGACAAGCCATCCTCATACATATTTACAAGGAAATCTGCCTCAACAAGGATTTGATAATCTATCCCATTTATGTCATCATATGTATGATGATGGGCTATAAGATACATCACTCTCTCTGCTACATCTTTCATAAATCCAAGCTTTGCAAGCAATTTTTCTGCAAGCGCAGGTCCCTCTTTTTCCTGAAGTTTTCCATTGCAATTCCCATATTTTTCTTCACACAAATGTATTCCTATATCGTGAGTCAATGCCGCAGCTTCAATAATAAACAATGTGTGCTCATCGACATTTTCCATTTCAGCAATAAGCTTCGCATAACTGTGGACTTTGCAAAAATGCTGTATTCTTTTCGCATCTCCGTTGTATAATTTTATCATTTCATAATGTAATTTATTTAACATATAATTCCTTCTTTCTTTATCTGCAGCTATTTTTATATCCGATACTTTATCCATTATATTTACTTTTTAAGTTGTTTTCAATCACACATTACCGGCATCAATCCACGGCTGATTTTTCTCCCGTTTAGAATATATCTCACAAAGCCACGCTATAACAGCCTGTTTTTTCTGCACAAACGGCTCTCTGTGGCTTAAAAGAATGTATGATGCAGGTATTTTATTCAGCAGGTCTATCTGTTGTTTCACCATTCCTGCATTGTAAACTGTTTTGTTACCCTTATGAGCCGGATATAACGCATCACCAAGCAGACAATATGTCTCATCTGCCATAAGTGCCAGCGAACCTTTCGCATGGCTTGACGGCATTGGAAAAATACTCAGATTTGCTTCTGATTTATCTATGCGTATTTCCTCTTCCACAACTTCCCCAATATGTGTATATTTGTATGTATTTTTTCCCTGATACAGCTTAGACCATTTTATGTATTGCAGATTTGCAATATGGTCAGGATGAAAATGGGATAAAACAATTTTAATATCTTTTCCTTTTTCCTGGGAAATTTTTGAAAGCATGTCCGAGACAAAACTATTTTTTCCAACATCATATACCCATAAATAATCTTCGCCCTCTATAACACATACATTCGCTGAAAGCGGTTGCATAGTTGGTGTGATATAACTGATTTTATCTGTGATATTACGCCACATCGGTATATTATTTTTATCTAAATTTAACTGAATTTTATCCTGCATACAAATCTCCGTTTAAATATTTACTATTTTTGCCACACATTTTTAATTTTAACAACGATTTTGCCGGTACACCAGCCTTACTTACTAATCGTATTATAACATTATATGGCAAATATTTTGCAAAGTAAAAGAGTACCTCTTTAAAGAAGTACCCTTTTATAAAATGAATTGTATAAAATAGTATTATTCAGTTGCCTGAATAGCGTCGTAGCCTGTTTCCTTTGTTCTGATTTTCTGAGCTGTTCTTATCTCATAGCTGAAAATCTTTCCGTCACCTGTCTCTCCCGTAAATGCCGCTTCCTGAATGGCATTTATCGTCTTTTCTTCCCATTCTTCTGATGAGACAACAATCTCAAATTTAATCTTAGGCTGCATCTGCATGTCAACCTGCATACCTCTTACAACCTCTTTATATCCTCGCTGGATTCCACATCCCATAACCTGTGAAACAGTCATTCCATTTACACCTATTGAATTTAATGCAGCTTTTACATCCTCAAACTTTTCTTCTCTTATAAAAGCATCTATTTTAATCATCATATATATCATCCTCCTAGACATACACACTCTTTACTGGTCAAGTCCGTTGAAACTTGGATAAGCACTCTCGCCGTGCTGTGAAATATCAAGTCCAAGCTGTTCCTCACGCTTATCAACACGAAGCGGTGTAAATAATCTTACAATTGCTACGCATATTAAAGTTCCCACTACTGCTACAGCCGCTGTTACTAGAATACCAGCTATCTGTGCAACAAACAAGTGATAATCACCAAATATAAGTCCGTCCCATTTTGCTGTGCTGTTTATTGATTTCTGTGTAAATATACCTGTTGCAATTCCTCCCCAGATACCACCGATACCATGACATCCAAAAGCATCAAGCGCATCATCTATTTTAAGCTTTTTCTTTATAAGTGCCACACCAAAATAGCAAATCGGACTTACAAGTGCTCCGATGATAAATGAAGCCCAGATTGGCACAAAACCTGCTCCCGGTGTGATTGCCACAAGCCCTACAACAAGACCTGTACTTGCTCCGACGAGTGTTGTCTTTTTACTGATAACAGTATCAATAAGCATCCATGAAAGAAGTGCTGAAGCTGCTGAAATTGCCGATGTCATAAACGCATGAGCTGCAAGTCCGTCCGCTTTAAGTGAACTTCCCGCATTGAATCCAAACCATCCAAACCAGAGAAGTGATGCTCCAAGCACAACAAACGGAATATTGTGAATACGGTATGTCGTAACCTCATAACCGCGTCGTCTGCCAAGAATAATCGCAAGTACAAGTGCACTCACACCTGAACTGATATGTACCACATCTCCGCCTGCAAAATCGACAGAACCCATTGCTGCGAGAAGTCCTCCTTCACCCCATACCATATGAGCCATCGGATAATAAACTATTACTGACCATATTGCAACAAATATAAATAATGCCTTAAATTTCATTCTTCCAACAAGAGAACCTGTTATAAGTGCAGGTGTTATCATGGCAAACATCATCTGAAATGCACAGAATACAAGATGCGGTATTGTATCCGCATATGGACCCGGTTTCATTCCGACATGATTTAAACCAATCCATCTTAAATCACCTATAATTCCTCCATGATTGCCTCCAAATGCAAGAGAATAACCAAACAATGTCCACATTACAACTGAAAGTCCCATAATTGAAACACACGCCATCATTGTATTACATACATTTTTTCTCCTTACAAGACCTCCGTAAAAAAATGCAAGTCCCGGTGTCATAAAAAACACAAATGCCGTACAAATGAGCATAAACGCTGTATCACCTGAATTCATAAAACTTTACCTCTCTTCCCAAAATATATTTTCTAAAAAGCAAAAAAGATGCCTAGAGCTTTCTCAAGCTTTAGACATCTTCGTCATGCTTTGCAGTATAGCACAAGTCATTTTTGATTGCAACCATTTTTTTACAGATATATCCAAATTTTGTAACAGTTTAGCTTTTCATCTCCTACATTCATAAAGCTGTCAGCCGCTGCTATGCAGCTACTGTTTATTTAAAATTCTTTACACTGTTTTTCCCCGACATACCGCACAGCCGCCCTTATTCCCGATACAAAATGCACAATCCTTAATTCTTTCCACGCACTCCTTTTTTGTCACAATAAAAATTCCTATACAGCTTTTTACCGGATGCATATTTCCGTTTTCATCAGTGGAAACTCCAACCTTTTCACCATCTGTCAGCTTTACAAGCTTTGGAACCGCATCTACATCCATTCCATAAAATCCCGGTCCGAAAGAGTCCGATACATACTTTTTATGTCTTACGCTATGCTTTCTCTCTATATACTTCCTAAGCCAGTCTCTAAGTACATCTGTCGCTGCTATCATTAAACATTCAACATAATATTTTTCAAGAAGAGAACTTTCTTTTAATTTACTCTCATCAATTTCCTTTATTCCAAATGTATAAAGATAAATGCAGTCTATGTCTCCGTCTTTTACATTCATTCTCTCGAGTGCATTACATTTTATTTTTTCTTCTCCAAACACAAATCTCTCCGATGTAACAACACTCTTATCCAATTGCTTCAATAAAACTTCTATTTTTTTTCCAATAAAAAATTTGTCATATGATGCACTTATGATTTCTTTATGCTGTCTCTTCATCTCCGCATCCATTGTGTCAAATCCACAAGACTTCTCAATTTCTGCTTCCATATCCACAATCAGCTCATTTATTTCCACTTCAAGTATCTCATCTTTCTCCATAAGACACTCCAGCACTTTGCCGTAATTGGCTGCCCTGTGCGGAAAAGTACATTCTGAACAATCTTTTATTTTCTCTCCATTAGCTGTCACAAGATAAACAGGATTTCCGGGACACCCTTTTTTAAGATATAAAGGACAATAGCAGAAAAGGCAATTAAAGTCCTCTTCTGCTATTTTATCTGATACCTTGTGACATGGAAAATATTCGCATTTTTTATTTGAAAAAAATGAATAATTTTCTGCCATTTGTATTCCTCACTTCGTGATATTTTTGTAATATGATATTTAGGTCAACAGATATTTTAAACCTTGTATCACATTATTCACCTGCAATAGCTCTTGCAACGTGAACACCGCTTGCTGACGCATGAGACAGTGAATGTGTCACACCGCTGCAGTCACCGATAACATAAAGTCCCTTAAGCGGAGTTTCAAGATTTTCATCAATCTCAACTTCCATATTGTAGAACTTAACTTCAACACCATATAAAAGTGTATCATCGTTTGCTGTTCCCGGCGCAATTTTATCAAGTGCATAAATCATTTCAATTATTCCGTCAAGTATTCTCTTTGGCATTACAAGACTCAAATCACCCGGTGTTGCAGAAAGCGTAGGTGTCACAAAACCTTCTGCTATACGTGTTGCATTGCTTCTTCTGCCTCTTATAAGGTCACCAAATCTCTGAACCAGAACACCTCCACCAAGCATATTTGAAAGTTTTGCTATACTTTCCCCATATCCGTTACTGTCTCTGAACGGCTCTGAAAAATGTTTTGCAACCAAAAGCGCAAAGTTTGTGTTTTCAGTATGTTTGCTTGGGTCTTCATAACTGTGACCATTTACCGTAACTATTCCGTTTGTATTTTCATTTACGACAACTCCATGCGGATTCATACAGAATGTACGAACCAAATCTTCAAATTTTGCCGTTCTGTAAACAATTTTACTCTCATAAAGTTCATCCGTAAGGTGTGAAAATACTTCCGCCGGAAGTTCAACTCTCACGCCGATGTCAACACGATTTGATTTTGTCGGAATATTAAGCTCTGAACAGACTTTTTCCATCCATTTACTTCCGCTTCTTCCGGCTGAAATTATACATTTATCACACTCATAATCACCCTTTGCAGTTTTTATGATATAACCGTCTCCATTCTGCAAAACGCTGTCTACAGGTGTATCAAAATAAAAATCTACCTTATCTTTGAGTTCAGCATAAAGATTTTCAAGAACAACATAGTTCTTATCTGTTCCCAAATGTCTCACTGATGCATCGAGCAGATGAAGTCCGTTCTGCACACATAATTTCTTTATCTCAGTATTTGCAGTAGAGTAAAGTTTTGTTCCCTCTCCGCCATATTTAAGATTCAATTCGTCAACATAATACATAAGGTCAAGTGCTTTATTTTTTCCTATATATTCGTACAGTGTACCGCCAAACTGATTTGTTATATTATATTTTCCATCCGAGAAAGCTCCTGCACCTCCAAAACCGTTCATTATTGAACAGCTTTTACAATTTATACAGCTTTTTATCTTATCTCCATCTATAGGACAAACTCGTTTTTCAAGAGAATGACCGGTTTCAAATACGGCAACATTAACTTCAGGATTTTTCTTTACAAGTTCATATGATGCAAAAATTCCTCCCGGACCGGCACCTACAATTATAATGTCATATTTCATATAACTTCATCCTCCTTTCAGGATAAAAAACTTTAGAATACAAAAATACAGAAGCATAGCTAAATTTACCTGTACAAGTAATTTAACCCGCTTCTGTATTCATTTTACACTAGATGCATATTTTATGCAATCAGATATATTCCGGTACAACGAATAATTATTTTTTTCGTACTAATATCCTATTTTTTTACTTTAACCGTAATCTTGTAAATCTTCTTCTTAGTAGTAACAGTAACAACTGTAGTACCTTTCTTCTTACCCTTGATTACAACATTATTTCCGCTAAGTGATGCTGTAGCGATAGACTTCTTTGCCACCTTAACTGTAGCTTTCTCAGTCTTATTAGAGCGAACTTTAACTTTGACGCTCTTCTTAACCTTAACACTCTTAGTAACCTTCTTAACTGTAGCCTTTGTTGTAGTAGTATTATTATTTGTCTGCTGCCCGCCGTATACAGAACCGTCTGCATTGTATGCGGCATCGCAGATTTCAATTTTAACATAAGAAGCACCGCTATAAGTATTTGTTGTTACCCAGAGCCAAGGCAGAACTGTCAACGCTTCTTTGTCAAGCTGAACATATTTGTCTTTCCATATCTGGTTGCAGTCAGGCATGTAATCTACATCATATTTAACAATACCTTTCATGTCTCCAACTTCATGCTTACCATTTAATACACCTGTATCTGTAGCTTTGTATGCACCGATGTAACCAAGCTGAAGGTCGGCACTGTTACTAATATCATTGTCCATTGGGTAAACTCTTATACAAGGCTCCTTAATCTTAGACCAGTCTGTCGTCACCGAAATATTCCAGCATACCTGATCAATAACTGCTTTCAAATTGTCTTCTTTAGTTGTTTTCTTTATACCGATTTCGATACCGCCATTGGCATTTACAAACTTTGTAACATCATCCGGACGGGTCTGAAGCAAAAGATCAGAAGTTTCTGCATTTGTATGTCTCATGAACTCGCCTTCCCAAGTTGCAACAACCTTCGGACTTTGGTTCTTTGTATACGGAACAGATTTGATTCCTGTATAGAATGGTTTAGGGTTGATGAACTCTTTGTCTGCAACAGGGTCTAATGTGATGCCATAAACTTTCATGAATGACTCTCCAAGGTCTACATAAGACCAATAACCCTTAGAACGGTCATAGTAATGTCCTTCATCCCACCATACAGGGCACATACCTTTTTCCAATGCTAATTTGAAAATAGTGTCTGCATAGTCTGTTACACCATCTTTGTATCCCTTAACACATCCACATTCACCAAGAATAACGCCGTAACCCTGGTCAGAGAACTTAGGAACAAGACGGCTGAGATTGTTATCCATATCTTTTTTATCCTGCTCTGTTCCCCATGTATCCTGATATCCCCAAGAAGTCGTCACTGTAGCTGAGATTCCATACACAGTTGGGTCGTAGTAATGAACAGAAATACTCATTTTTTTCTTTCCTGTCAATTCTTCGGCTGGGTCATTAGGCATATGGAAACGCTCATCCATAACACCATCATTTACATATGTATCTCCCTCATATCCTCCGATTACACATGACTCATTACCTGTACCCGGAATCAGAAGCTGACGATATGCATTGTTTCCGCCTGAAGCACGAACAATATCAACGAATGTCTGATTGATTTCATTGACCATCTGGTAAATCTGATCTCCATCTTTAGGAAGTTTACCTGTCTGGTCATTCTGTGCTTTGCTCGGGTCTCTGAAATCATCATTTAAACGGCCTGATAACTCTTCGTTTGCACCCTCAAAAATTACATGGTCTGAATATTCTTTGAAACGCTCAGAAAGCTGTTTCCAAATATCTGTATACTTTTTATATGCCTGATAACGGATTGGATTCTTCTTCATGTCCGTCTGTGCCAAAGGAGTACCATCCCATTCTTCAGCACCGAACATTCCCCACCATCCACCATCCCAGTGGATGTTAAAGATAATGTACATTCCGTCATTTAATCCATAGTTGATTACTGTCTCAATACGATCCATAAGCTCTGTACTTATGCGGTAATATGTATCCTCCGTAGCAGGTGTAACACCCTCCATAGGTGTGTTGATAGCATCTACAGCCTTGTACATGTTATTTGCACCTGTTACCTTCTCAACAGTTCCATCTTCCTTTGGAATTTCCATAGTAAGGAAATTTGACCAAGCCACTGGAACACGAACTGTATTTACGCCTGTTTTCTTTAATCCGTCAAAAGTTTTCTGTGTAGCAACAGGATTTCCTGCATTTGTCTCACACTCTTCAACAGTTTTACGGTAACCCGATACATTACTTTCCTCCAACTGATTACCTAAGTTCCATCCAAGACCCATACCATCTTTTGTCATGAACTCTTTTGAAGAAATATTTGCACGCATCAGACCGTTATCTTTTGTTGCGATACCGTTTGCTGATAAATGCTCTGTTGTCAAGTTACTGTCTGAAAGCTTTCCATCTGTTACAACATTTGTATTATTTCTCTGCGAGTCATCTGCTGCACTTGCTTTAGATGAATTTACACCGGAAATATTAACACCTGTCACTAACAAAGAGGCCGCTAAAAGTAAGCCTAATAATTTTTTTCCGTATTTTCTCATAAATACTACCCTTCCTTTCTCTGTTTTACTTCTATCATAAAACGAGACATAAAAAATAACTATCACGAAAGTATCAGATTTTTATACTTTTGTATCAGTTTGTAATATGATACAATTAACACTAGATGTTTTGATAAATGAAAGGAGCAGCAAAATTTATGCTCGATATAAATACATTACAAAATGCAGCGGAAATCATTCAATATGATTCCTCTGATATTCCATATACAATTCAGTCACGAAAGCTTTCAAACTTTACTGATATGAGAGCCCTGTGCCATTGGCATGATGACATTGAAATCATATATGTTTTTGACGGTGAAATGATGTACGATATAAATGGAAAAATCCTTCATTTAAAAGCCGGAGACACGGTAATCGTAAATTCTCATCAGATGCATTTTGGATATGCTACTCACAATAAGGAGTGTATCTTTACATGTATGCTCTTTCATCCAAATCTGCTAAAATCAAATATTTTTATGTATGAAAAATATGTAAAACCCATAATCACAACTCCGGTAATAGAATATTGGTATTTTCCGCACGCTGAATTTAATACAGGTTTTCCGGGCACACACCTTACAAATCTGTACAACAAATATCAATCGGGACTTATGAATGATTATGAAGTTATCGGAAACTTTTACATTATTTGGAATGAAATTTATAAAAATACCGACTCAAAACTTTATATTGACCCCGTGTCACAGAATAATGACATTCATATTCAAAAAGAAATGATAACATACATAACGCTTCACTATTATGACAATATTGACCTTGAAGACATAGCTGCCGCCGGCAATATCAGCCGCAGCAAGTGCTGTCAGATATTCAAAAAATACATGCAGCAGTCTCCTGTAGCGTATCTTAATGCTTACCGCATGGAGCTAAGCTGTAATTTGCTAAAAACAACCTCATACAGCATTACTTCAATCGCTACTTCCTGCGGATATAACCACCTGAGTTACTTTTCCAGGATTTTCCTAAAAAAATTTGGGTGTACTCCTATGGAATACAGGAAAAAATTTCAATCCTGCTAAGAGCACACCCATATATTTAATTAAGAAGACAACAACATAAATTTATTATACGCTAAATACCCTCAACCATTTTAAGCAAAAGCAGTTTATCTCCCTTGTGAACCGTATCACCGTTAATTTCATTCAAATCCATTATGCTTTTAACGGTTGTGCGGTATTTTTTTGCTATATCCCAAACAGGTGTATCCGCCGCCGCATAATAACCTACTATTCCCGGAAGCTTATGAAGCTGTTCAAAGTCAAGAGGTGCTGTCACAATATCCGATACAAAACTTTCATCAAAACTTGAAAATGCAATAGCACACAATGTTATATTGACCTTAACTTCAAGTTCCGAACTGTCAATCATAATAACATTTATATTATTTATATCAAACTGTAATTCATAGTAACAATCAGTGCTTAGGTTATCAATTTCTATGGTATGGCTAAATGGCAAAACAGCTCTCTCTATCGATAACGGACTTACATCATTCTCTGTCATATAAAGAATATCAAGCAAAAGCACACCGTCCAAATGTATTCCGCCATCAACAATCTGCTGCTCATCTATTGTTATTTTTCCTGTCGCATTACATATCTGCAATATTTTATCCGGACTTTCAAGTGAAATCTGCTCAGAAAGACGAAGCGAACTCTGATTTTTCATAATAAGTTTATTCAACAGCATTTTTTCCTTTACAGGTTCAAGTTCCATAGCAGTTGAATACGCATCATCGAGTATCTGCGCCTCCCTGTTTTCATAAAACTTCATCTGCAATTTAAGCGTAAGCTCGAAATTTACAATCCTGTTTTCACCATCCTCATCCGGTTTTGAGGATAATTCCCTTGTTCCGACACTAACATCAATATCAGGGATCATATCCTCGTTGCAGTCGTTGCAGTTTATAATCTCATCAAATGAAACTTCAGTCTCAAAATATTCAAGACTTCTCTCCTCATTTTCAGGTGTATAAAGAACAAATACATTCAAATCACCCATAAGTCTTACACCGTCTTCGACAACTTTTGTCTGAATATTTAACGGTCTTATGTTGTAATACAGCACCGATGCAATACTTGGTTTTGCCTTCGGAAGAGTCAATTCCTCAAAAATCCTGTGAATGTCATTTTTTTGAATTACCAGATGTGTATATGTAACCGTTTTCATTTTTGAATATAAACCATCTAAATTCAAATTGTCCGTCTCATCATCAGACGCCATTGAAGAAACCGCTTCATAATAAACACTTTTAGGTTTGCAGCAATGTATTCCTATAATAGCATTTATACTGAGTTTTCTTGAATTTATAAGATTTGCCTGACAATCATCAATTTCAAAATGACAATTTATCTCGTCCCCCTCAGACACATTGTCAAGCCCTACAGACTCATCAAAATTTATACTTCCGGAAAGATTATGTATAGGCACAATATCATCATTGCTTGCATACAAAATAAAATAATCGAGAGTTCCTTTTACATTTACCTTTCCTTCAAGTGCCGAAACAGAATTTGATGATATATTTCCTTCAATCTTGATAATCTTATCTATATCAGGTTTGCTATCAGGAACATTCATATCATTTTCAAGAGTAATCTGAGTGTCACTGTGGCAGACTATTTGATTTGAAGTTATCTGTGCTGTTTTTAAGTCCATAGAAATCTCCTTAATTTTACTCGCTACATGTTATTGTTTTAATAATATTTTATTCACTCATATAAAAAATATTACTAAAAAGCAAATAAATAACTCAAACAGACATTATTGTGGTAAACTATATTTTATATGATGCAGAATATTGTATCAGTATTGGCAAACTGCATTTTATATGATACAGAATACTGTTGCAATCTTAATAAACTGCTCGGAAATGAGGGATACTATGGATAATCAAAAAGAAATAACGTATATAAATAATATAAGTGTCGAAGATTATAATGCACTCAGAAAATCCGTAAACTGGATAAATGTAACTGAAAAGAGAGCTGCTATTGCCCTGAAAAATTCTTTTTATCTCTGTGTAGCTGTCTGTGACGGCAAACCTGTCGGCATGGCAAGGATAGTCAGCGACGGCGGTTATACATATTTCATAACAGATGTTATCGTACATCCGGACTATCAGGGCTGTCACATAGGAACAGAACTCATACGCCGTGAACTCGATTATATACAAAAAGACGTCGTAGCCGGCGAAACTGTAATGGTAAGCCTGATGGCTGCATACCATCGTGAAAGTTTTTACGAAAAATTTGGGTTTCACACAAGACCATTTGGAAATCACGGTCCCGGAATGTCAATGTGGGTTTCCAGAGATGTCACAGGAAATCCTATGACTTTCTGAAAATCCATAAATATGCCATCCCTATACAAACTTATTCATTTCCGCATTGTATCGGTAATCAATCGCTGCAAGTTTGTTCTCAAGTTCATCTTTATCAACATCCAACGTTTTACACAACTCATCAAGATTAGGATAAAAATCCCTGAGTTGTGTATTTATATAACTAAGCAGCATAACCGAATCCTTTGGTAAATTGTTACTCACTTTTTATTTCCTCCCATACATTCAACACTGCCACTCACAATCATATTGTAAGCGGCAGCTACTTAGCCGCACTGTTTATAAGACCGACAATCTTCTCAATTGAATTATTAAGCTGACTCTTATTCATTGCCGCGATATATTTTTCTTTATTATCAAATGCTTCATTTACTGCTTTCAATAATTTTTCGTTAGTTACATCTTCTTCCTGAATAACAATACTATATCCAAGCTTTTCAAATGATGCAGCATTTAATATCTGGTCCCCACGGCTTGCCTGTGCTGAAAGAGGTATAAGTATATTTGGCTTTTTAAGTGCGAGAATTTCACATATGGCGTTTGCTCCGGCACGCGATATCATAATATCCGATGCCGCCATTAAATCCGGAAGTTCGTCACTTATATACTCATACTGCACATATCCCTTAGTACCGTCAAGCTTTTCATCTTTCTTTCCTTTTCCACAAAGATGTATAACCTGAAACTTTTTCAACAGCTCAGGAAGAATTCCTCTCACGGCATTGTTTACTGCAACTGCACCCAGACTTCCTCCAATTATAAGAACAACAGGTTTTGAATCGTCAAATCCGCAAAACTCAAGTCCCTTTTCTTTATTTCCCTTAAAAAGTTCTTCTCTTATAGGTGAACCTGTGAGAACAGCCTTTTCTGCCGGCAGATGTTTGAGTGTCTCAGGAAAGTTTGTACAAACCCTTACCGCACACGGAATGCAAATTTTATTTGCAAGTCCCGGTGTCATATCCGACTCATGTATAATACACGGAATTCTGCGTGACTTGGCAGCCACAACAACAGGAACAGATACAAAACCACCCTTTGAGAATACTACATCAGGTTTAATCTTTTTAAGCAGATGTCTTGCCTGTGCAAGTCCTTTAAGTACCTTAAACGGGTCACTGAGATTTTTAAGGTCTATGTATCTGCGCAGTTTTCCGCTTGATATACCATAATAAGGAATTCCCAATTTTTCAATCAGTTTTTTCTCTATACCGTCATAGGAACCTATATAGTAAATCTCATATCCTGCTTTCTTCAATTCAGGTATGAGTGCAATATTTGGAGTGACATGACCGGCTGTTCCCCCTCCGGTTAAAACAATTTTCTTCATCAGAAAAATTCTCCTTTCAAAATCCATTCTTGAAATAATAACCAAAATTCACAATATAACTTTTTAATTTAATAGCTTTAACACTATTTACTTTAAATACCATTTTATATATTATCATATAAGTCTGAAAAATCGCTGCATCCCTTAAAATAAAGAATTACAGCGATTTTGTCTGCTTTTATAATTATTGTATATGATGTTTGCAGGATTGCAAAAACTGTACAACAATGAAGCAATCTGTGGCATCAGAACGTTTTCTATATGTATAGTATATTTAATATTTATCCGGCTTATCTGATAACTTTAATCCATCCTTCAGGAGCTTCTATTCTACCCATCTGGATACCTGTAAGTGTATCATAAAGTTCCTTTGTCTTTGGTCCCATCTGCTCCATTCCGCTTGGGAAACAAATCTCTTTGCCATGGTCAACAATCTTTCCTACCGGAGAGATAACTGCTGCTGTTCCACAAAGACCGCACTCAGCAAAGTCTTTAACTTCATCAAGATATACTTCTCTTTCTTCAACTTCCATTCCAAGGTAATCTTTTGCAACAACCTCTAATGAACGGCGTGTAATTGATGGAAGAATACTATTTGACTTAGGAGTAACAAACTTACCGTCTTTTGTGATAAAGATAAGGTTTGCTCCACCTGTCTCCTCAATCTTTGTACGAGAAGCAGCATCAAGATAAACATTCTCATCAAAGCCTTTCTGATGTGCATCAACTATAGCATGAAGACTCATAGCATAGTTAAGTCCTGCCTTGATATGACCTGTTCCATGAGGTGCAGCTCTGTCAAAATCACTTACACGGATAGTAATAGGTTTTGCGCCACCTTTAAAGTAAGGTCCTACAGGTGTTGTAAATACTCTGAACTGATATTCATTGGCAGGTTTTACACCAATAATGGCATCACTTCCAAACATATAAGGACGAATATATAATGTTGCACCTGAGCCATATGGTGGTACATAATCAATATTTGCCTCGACTACTTTAGCAATAGCATCTACAAATCTATCTTCAGGAAATACCGGCATCTCAAGTCTGCTTGCTGAATCAGCGAGACGTGAAGCGTTTAAGTCAGGTCTAAAGCAGACAACTCTGCCATCCTCCGTAGTATATGCTTTTAATCCTTCAAATACTGTCTGAGCATACTGGAGAACGCATGCACACTCGCTGATTGTGATCATATCATCCTCTATAAGTGCGCCATCATCCCATGCACCATTTTTGAAGTTTGACACATATCTTTTGTCTGTCTTTACATAACCAAATCCAAGATTATTCCAATCGATGTCCTTTTTTGCCATAACAATACTTCCTTTCATAACCCTTTTAATTTATCGGGTGAATTATTTTCAAAAGATTACATATCAATACAATCAATAAATTCGATACACATACACGATACTATATTACAATCAATAAATTCAGTACACACACACTGTACCATATTAAATACATTGATAAAAATCTTTTATTTTAACATATCTCTAATGATACTCCCATGATTTTATACTGTCAAGATTATAATCTTAACCGCTTAATACGCACCATTAGCAGTCTTTATGTTCTTAAACTTTTTAACACGTTAATCTTCTATCATATTTATTCTTCTGATATGTCTCTCATCATTTGAAAATTCAGTATTTAAGAATGTATCAACTACCTTCAATGCATGTCCCGGTCCTATTACTCTTGCACCCATAGCGAGAATATTTGCATCGTTATGTTCTCTTGTTGCCTGTGCGCTGAAAGTATCGTGGCAAAGTGCAGCTCTTATTCCTTTAACTTTATTGGCGGCTATGGAAATTCCTATTCCTGTTCCACAGATAAGTATTCCTTTCTCACACTCACCACTAACTATTGCATTTGCAACTTTTTTTGCATAAACCGGATAATCACATGATCTCTCATCATAACAGCCATAATCTTTATATTCAATACCATTTTCCTTCAAATGTTCCATAATTTCCTGCTTAAGTGCAAATCCTCCATGGTCACTTCCAATTGCTATCATTTTTTCTTACCTCCACATATCAATTATTTATATTTGTAGCAGACTCTTCATT
Source organism: Butyribacter sp. (assembly GCF_056818865.1). NCBI lineage: Bacteria > Bacillati > Bacillota > Clostridia > Lachnospirales > Lachnospiraceae > Butyribacter > Butyribacter sp. The sequence continues at coordinate 48,193 of NZ_DBLYGC010000002.1, read as the reverse complement.
TTCATGATACTCTGCTTCCATATGCAATATTACTTTTTCAATCTTTTCTGAGACTTCCTCAAAAAATTTATCATACAATGTCTCATCAGGGTCAAACGGGTCTGATATATCTGCATCATCTTCAATGTACTCACCTACCGTGTACACATTGTTTGATACCCCAAGATCTTCAATCACCTTCAGCTTGTCACTAAATGTCATAGTAAGCAAAAGCGTGTCCGCAGTTATTTCCTCACGTTTAAGCTGCTTCGAGTTTTCATGATTACTTATATTCATATCATGACTGCTAAGAAGAACATTTACTTTCGGATTTATCGGCTCGGAAAACAAAACAACCGTCCCTCTGGACATGGAATTTGGAAGCCAGTTTGGAGCTTTCATTCTGTAAATAGCCTCTACAAGCGGACTGCTGAAAGTATTTCCCTTGCTTACAAATATGACTTTGTCATAACTTTTCATATACATCTCCCTCATTTCAGAAACTGTCACACAACAAATAAAATACCCGTTTTTATATTTGGATGTATTTTAATGTCTATACATGAATCAAATGATGACCGGCTGCCTTTATCATTCTGTTCATTATCGCCCCTCCAAGTCTGTCATCACTAAAGCTTTCAGCATATATATACTGTGCACCAATATGATCCATATCTCTCAGTATATCATATAACCCTGCCGCAATGGAACCTTCAGTTTTTCTTGAACCAATACTTTTTACAATACCATACTTATACTCTTCTTTTGTCTCATCGGTCGCAATAATTGCAACTTTGCAGCCCTCATCAATCTTCTGCTTTGCAAGTTCATTTATCTTTGAAGCTACATCTTCTCTGCTTCCCTCAACAATGGTCATATCTCCCTTTGGAGCATAATGACGGTATTTCATTCCCGGTGCTTTCGCAACAATGTTTTTCTTAGGTGTTTCACCTACAATAGCGGGGTCAACTTTTACTTCACCTACAATATCCTCAAGCATGCTTTTTGTAATATAACCTGGTCTTAAAATAACAGGTACTTCCTCACTGACATCAACAATCGTCGATTCAAGTCCAATACCAACACTTCCGCCATCAATTATCATATCTATTTTGCCCGATAAATCTTCAATAACATGCTCTGCTTTTGTCGGGCTTGGCCTGCCGGAAGTATTTGCACTCGGTGCCGCTATATAGACTCCTGACTGGCTTATAAGTTCTCTTGCCACCGGATGGCTTGGCATCCTGACTGCAACTGTGTCAAGTCCTCCCGTTGTTGAATATGGCACTTTATCTGTTTTCTTGAATATGAGAGTCATTGGTCCCGGCCAAAATGCATCCATAAGTTTTACTGCCTTTTGTGGAACTTCCTTTGCTATGTCTTTAAGACTTTCCCTATCTGATATATGAACTATAAGCGGATTGTCTGACGGTCTGCCCTTAGCCGCGTATATTTTGGCAGATGCCTCCTTATGCATGGCGTCTCCGCCAAGTCCATATACTGTTTCTGTCGGAAAAGCTACAAGTCCGTTTTTCTTTAATATCTCACATGCCTCCTCAATCTCGCTGTCCTCAAACATTTCAGAATTTACCTTTATTATTTTTGTATCTATATCTTCACTCATCTGATGAGCCTCCTTATGAAATATATTCGTATATCCCCTTAGCAATTGCCTTAGCCATCTTTTTCTGATATTCGTCATCCGACAAAAGCTTTGCCTCCTGCGAATTTGACAAAAATCCACATTCAACAATTATAGCAGTCGGAATACTTTTCCTTAATACATAATAATCTGAATTGGCTTTTTCTACCCTATGATTTCCATCACCTATACACTCTGCTATTTTCTTCTGCATTATCCCGGCAAATTTCTTTCCATTTTGGGATTCACCATGATAAAACACCTGTGCTCCCCTTGAACTCTCACCCGTAAAACTGTTCTGATGAATACTCACAACAGCCGCTGCATCTGAACCGTTCATAATCTCTATTCTTTTACTAAGATCAGCTATTTTCTTATTTGTATCTCCCTCACTATACAGACCTGTATCTTTTTCTCTTGTCATTATCACTTTATATTTATTATTTTCTAGTTCTTTTTTTAAATATAGTGATATGGCAAGATTTATGTTCTTTTCCAAAGAACCGTCTATACCTACCTTTCCCGGGTCATTTCCACCATGTCCCGGATCAATGACTATAATTTTCTTATTGTCACTCTTAAATACAGGAATTTTTTTTATCATATGTCTGCTGACAATTCCACCTGCTGCCACAACACACACACCTAATAAAACAATACAGCTTTTCTTTAATAAATTCATACATATCTCCAAAAAATATTTATCAGCTATATGTATGCAGTTTATTTTAAATTATGATATGTATTCAAAAGGTATTTTGACCCTTGCATCATATAATCTACTGTACTGTATATTTCTCTATCGTATCCCAGACACTTTTCTTTTCCATTCCGGCTTTCCAAAAAGCTACTCCTGCCATTTTCCCTGACTCTACTTCTTTTAGCTTTAATTCAAGCGACTTGGCATTTTCAAGCCAGATTTTATATAGAGTCCCGTCTTTTGTGTACTCAGCATAGTCAAGTCCTCTTTCTTCATCCCATGTAATATCGGCTTTCGCATCATTGACAAGTTCTTCGGCATATTTCATTGAACAAGCTTCTGATTTAATCTTTGTCTCACCAGACCGGGTTGTTTCCTTCCACATTCTTGAATAAAACGGAAGTCCTATAACAGACTGCTTTGCAGGAACTTCATTCAATATATTAGTGACAGCATTTTTAACATAACTTAATGATGAAACAGGCCCTGCCTCCTCAGACCCTGAGTAATACTCATCATATGCCATAGTAATAACATAATCTGCTACTGCTGCCTGTTCCTCTCTGGCATAGTATGCTGAATAATTTGCCGGCGGATAGTTGTCTATTGAAAGTATAATTCCGTTGTTTCTGCACATAATACCAAGTTCTCTTATAAACTGTATAAAATCAGTGCCATTCTTTGACTTGACATTTTCAAAATCAATATTTATACCGTCAAGACTGTATTTTATAGCCTCCGCAATAAGATTTTTCTCTAATCTCTCCCTGCGGCTTGTTCTTCCCAACACATTTCCGATTTTCATATCAGGTGAAAAGTCATCACAAAGTCCCCATACCTGCAATCCCATGGAATGTGCCTTATCAACATAATCATAACTTGCAAGTGATGATATGCTTCCATTGTTGTCACTTGTCGCAAACCATGTCGGTGCTATGACATTTACATTTTTTGTCCCTGAAATCACATTTAACAATGTTGAATTTGCAGTCTGATTTGTAACCTGATGCCATAAAAGATTAACTTTTCCCTCCAGCAATGTATGCGGATACTCCTCCTCTACAAAATCTGTTTTTGGAACATAATCATATGCCTCTTTCAAATCTGATGCTTTAACATAACCTATAACTCCACTTTCAGATATAACCTTATCAAAACCGCTGTCTTTTGACTCATCTTCAAGAATTCTTAATTTTTCTTCTTTTTTTACGTCAACAAGTATAGGGCTCTTTATACTTGGCTCAAACCTTAACTTTGTTTCTTCTGCGGATTGTATCCACTTTTGTTTCTTTCCATATTCATATTTTAAGACAACTCTGTTTGGATTTTTATATAAGTTATAAGAAAGTGCCGTATAGTCCTTAACAAAATCCAAAGCAATATAAAGTTTATTATTCTTTAGCTTTGCTATAACATAATCTTTAGCGTTTAAACTTTTATTTATAGTGTATTTGTTACTATTGATATGAGTTGTGATAACAGCTGTGGCTGTTGTATAAATCAAAAGATTTTCATTTGAATCCCAATAAAATCTTTTATTTAATGTATTCGATACGAGGTTGTAATCAATATAGACATGACCTTTCTGATACAACGCCTTCTCTTCGTTTATTTTATCCTCAAGTACAACTGTATAACCGTTTCCATTATTTCCATAATATTTTGCCAGACTCATATAATCTTTACATGGCATATTTTTCTTTATAAACCAAAACGCAGTCACTGCAACGACTGCAATAAATGTAATCACAATAGGCAAAAACAGCTTTTTATTTTTCATAAAACGAACCCTTTCTCAATACGCAATATTCTCTTTATCAGTATATCACTTAAACTTTTTACAGTAAAGGCACATATGAAAAATTGAACTAATCAGGAGAGGGGATAGTTACCGCCCATACCACCGGTGTGAGCAGTAACAAGGCATGTGTGTTTCTTCCCTCTCCTGTCACCTTTTTAAGGTTACCATTATTTTTTTAATATCTTAATATTCCGACATTTTTTACCACAAAAACATTGTAATGGATAATCTCCAACAATATTTACAGACGGTCAAACTCGACCTGTACAATCTTACCATTATTGTCACTAACATAGTTTTCCATATAGCAATTGTCTTCTTTGACATGTTCTATTATTTCAGAATCCCCGCCTGAATAAAACTGTCCATCGATTTTAACTTTTACCCCAGCCAAGGTCCATTTATCGACCTCATCTAAAATCCATGATATTGTCTTTTCTCTCGACCCTTCTGAACTATCCCTCAATTTTACCAACCTCCGGTTTCTCCAATAAGATACATGACCGCTACTTGTGTAACTGTTAATTTTATTTTATGTGATACATCATCATTTTCCTATTGAGTAATTTTTAACTTATTTTCAGAGCAACGATTTTTAAAACATCTGGTAAAATTCATATCAACGTCAATACTCCTCTATCCTTGTCTCCTAACCGCCTTAAATTTTTAACATATCATTTTTTCTATAACCTTCTTCCTATAAACTCACCCCCTGAAACTTTAAATCGTCTCTCTGTGCTGACTATTATATGATGGTGACTTTCACAATTTCAACACCTAAATCACCGTATTTTTACCAAAACTGCTGACGTATTTTTTACTATTATGCATAATAAAATTCCCATTTTCATCATTTTTAATCATTTTTTGAAAATATATGCAAATTTTTCAAAAAATAAACAGTATTTATTATGCAGGTATTACAAACCATAATATTAATCTAAAATATGTCTTATCCTTCAAATGACAAAACTCAAAAGCATTCATTTTATATTTGCCAAATCACCTGTACAACGTTCATATCATATAAATATATAAATGGTGATTTTATTTCATATTTATCCGATAATAACAATGTCAGATAAGTCTCAAATCATTGACTAAAATCAAATATTAACCTATAATTTAACTATAAGAAATTATATATTTTATATTTTTTTAGAAAGGGAGTGAGCCTATGCGAATCGAAAAAATAAATGACAACCAAATCCGTTGTACACTCAATAAAAAAGATTTATCCGACAGAGAACTTCGTATCAGCGAACTTGCATACGGAACAGATAAAGCCAAGGCTCTATTTCGTGACATGGTGCAGCAGGCATCATATGAATTCGGTTTTGATGCGGAAAATATCCCACTTATGATAGAAGCTATTCCTATGTATCCGGACACCCTGGTCTTACTTATAACCAAAGTTGAAGATCCGGATGAACTTGATACAAGATTTTCAACATTTTCTGAGGATCCGGACAGTTCTTCATATGAACAGGTCGGAGAATATACATTTGACGATGATGACGAATATGACGACGATGATGATATTTACGAACTCGCCGGCAGCTTAACCTCAGAAGCAGATGACGAGCCGATACCTTTTACTCCTACATCTTCATATGATGAAAACACTGATTTTATTTCGCTCTCTGAAGCTTTGAGCAAAGAACCACGTCCAAAGACAATGTCTAAAAACACGTCATCAAACAATGCTAAAATCTTTTCTTTCGACTCATTAAACAATGTATCGGAATTTGCAGCCAATATATGCCATCTGTATAAAAGTGCAAATACATTGTATAAAAATGACAAAACTGAAAATTATATACTTATAATGCAGCAAGGTGAGCTTTCACCGGAATCTTTCAATAAGATTTGCAACTTAGCAAGTGAGTATGGTACACAGCAGAAAAACACTTCTGCAAGTATATCTTATTATGAAGAACATTTTGAACCTCTCATCAGATATGATGCATTACAAAAACTTGCATAAATTATATGGTATTTTAAGCCTACCTAAAGTTCAGTCAAACTAACCATTTTTCCTTTATTTTCAGTGCTTTCAGGGGTTGCCAAAAAGAATTTTCTGCGTTATAATGAATGCACAAAATCAATAATAAGGGAGGACAATTAAAATGGCATATGTAATTAGTGATGATTGTGTTAGTTGTGGAGCTTGCGCTGGCGGATGTCCAGTAGGCGCTATTTCTGAAGGAGATGCTCATTACCAGATCGATGCAGATACATGTATCGAGTGTGGTGCTTGTGCAGGAACATGCCCTTCAGGTGCTATTTCACAGGAGTAATTTGATTAGGATTTTATTTCCTATTGACGATTTTTTTTACTTTATGTAAAATAAAGCTGCTGGTAAAGGAGTTTTTCTCCTGTACAGTGGCTTTTTCGTTTTTAATTTATTTTTTCAAAGGAGAGCAGATATTATGACAGAAAGAATTTCTAAAGATATGATAATTGCTGACATGCTTAAAATAGATGCGGGCATCGCAGCTATACTTATGGCATCAGGTATGCACTGCATCGGCTGCCCATCAGCTCAGGGAGAATCACTTGAGGAAGCAGCTATGGTTCACGGTCTTAACGCCGACGAACTTGTTGCTAATGTAAATGATTATCTCTCAAAGAAATAATTGCTGATATTTTTTATCATTAAATAAAACAGAAGGTCATACATCGGTATCAAACCAACATATGACCTTCTGTTTTATTTATAATTATTCAAGAACGAAATCACATCATTCCTTTGAGGCATCACCTTTAAAGCTCCTTTTTTTGTCGTAATTATAGACGATGCTGCACTAGCAAATTCAAGCATACTTGAAACATCACTTTTTGTGAGATTATCCAGTCCTTTTTCAAGAACACTATTTAAAATACATGCCATAAATGTATCTCCAGCTCCAGTCGTTTCTACTGTATCCTTTCTTACAAATGCATCTGCAAAAAAGCTTTTTCCCTTATAATATGCAGTGCTTCCATTTTTTCCTTTTGTGGCACAAAACAGTGCCGGTTCATATTTTTCAAAAATCTTGTGAACACCTGCATCAATATCTTTTTCTCCGGTCAAAAACTGTATTTCATCATCTGATATTTTTAAAACATCACATTTACTTATACCATACCACATCTGTTCTTTTGCCTTTTCAAAATCATCCCAAAGAGGTGGGCGAAAATTTGGATCAAATGAAATCACTGCCCCCATACTTTTTGATTTTTCTACCGCATATTTTGTTGTATCTGCGATTTTTTCTTCTGTCATTGAAAGTGTACCAAAATGAAAGATTTTGGTATTTTCCAGTAAACTTTCATTTATTTCATTTTTTCTAAGCATCATATCGGCTCCGGGATTGCGATAAAATGAAAAGTCCCTGTCACCGTCTTCTTTTGTATGTACAAATGCAAGCGTAGTATGAATGTCGTCATCAAAAATCACATTATCTGTATTTATTCCCTGTTCACTAACGACATCTCTAAGCATTCTTCCAAAATTGTCATTGCCAACTTTTCCTATAAAAGCAGTTTTCTTACCAAGTCTCTGTAACATTGACAAAACATTGCATGGAGCTCCTCCCGGATTTGCCTCAAGTATCGTATTTCCTTGTCCACTCATACCATTTTCAGTAAAATCTACAAGCAACTCTCCTAAAGCGACCACATCAAACTTTTGCATTAAAAACCTCCCTATCTGACAAATATGCCATGTTTTTCGATATCTATAACTGTGTCCCCGTCACATTCAAAACTTATCCCATCTGCATCAAGCGGTGTATAATAAGTCATGCTAAGTACCTGTGAACCGTCATTTATAAATATTTCTGCAGAATATTTATCCAAAATAAAACGAAGTTTCAAGCTTTCTTTTGGATATCTTAATCTGACTTTTCTAACCCCTATTGTATCACGATTCATTCCCGAATACAGCCTGTTTATTTCAAGTTCTTTTTTCACGTTATTATAGATAAGCCACGAACGAAATCTTTCATTTTCTGCAAAACATATCTTAAACTCATCAAAATCTCCATCAGCAATTTCAACCGTCATATCAAGCATGCGGCCATTTATTCCCTGAAAGCCTGTTTTTTCATGTACTTTCTGACCTTTATAATAAACATCATCTGTATAATATTCTGCTATCTCCCTTACAGGACTCTGCACGATTCTTCCATCGGCAAAAGTCAACTCTCTTGGAATCGTCATCATACATGACCACTTCTGAGTAACCGGTCTTATATTTGAATCCCATGACTGCATCCACCCTATCATCACCCTTCTTCCATCAGGTGTAAGCGTAGTCTGTGGTGCGTAAAAATCAATTCCGTCATCGAGTGCATAGACTTCATCATAATTGAATTTATGCTGTTTCCGGTCATAATCACCTATAAAATACACTGAATTATTTCCATTATGAAACTCTTCATCTGCACACATGTCCTGTGGAGATGCTATAAGTACGTGTCTTTTGTCCAGCTCAAAGAAATCAGGACACTCCCACATTGTTCCATATTTTCCTGTATTATCTTCTGCCAATACCGAAACATATTTCCAGTCATACATATTTTCCGAATAAAACAATACTACATGTGGTTTTCCGTCAGATGTTTTATTTCCGGCAACAATATAATATCCGTCATCCTCTTTCCATACTTTAGGATCCCTAAAATGCTCACGGCTGAAATTTTCAGGCATCATATCCCCTGTAATCACCGGATTTTTTTCTATTTTTTTGTATGATTTTCCATCACCTAAAGCAATGCACTGATTCTGAAATTCCTGTCTTTCTCCATTTATTTCTTCATGAGATACTCCCGTATATACTAACATATGTCCTTTATCAGTCGCTATTGCCGAACCTGAAAAACATCCGTCAACATCATAATCCATATCGGGTGCCAGTGCGACCGGGCAATATTCCCACTTTATCAGATCACTGCTTACACAATGTCCCCAATGCATAGGTCCCCACTCCTTACCATAGGGATGAAACTGATAAAACAAATGTGCCTTCCCGTTATAATACGAAAAACCATTCGGATCATTTATCCAGCCGATTTGTGGTGCAACATGAAACTCTGGCAATTCTTTACTGCTCAATTTATTTTTTTCTATATATGCATCTGCTTTTTTTAACTTATCCATAAATACCTCATTTCTATTTTAATTATTTAAATGCTTATTGCCTCTTCTGTTGCGATATCAAAGAAATGTATCCTGTGAGGCACGAAAACAAATTCTACCTCTTCACCGACACCTGCAACCTCATATTTTGAAACTCTGGCAACAGAAGATGTACCACCAAATTCAAAATAGAGATTATTTTCATTTCCCATGATCTCCGTATTTTCAATTACCGCTTTCTGTCTATTTTCTTTAAATACATCAATATTCTGAGGATCAAATTTAATGTCTTCTCCTCTTATTCCAAGAATAACTTCTTTACGATTTTTTAATTTATCCGATATCTCTTCATTTACACTAATGCTGTTTCCATCGGCAAATGTAATTTTATTTCCATCGACCTTGACATTATAGAAATTCATCTGAGGTGAACCTATAAATCCGGCTACAAATTTATTTACAGGATGTTCATAAAGATCCATAGGTTTTCCAATCTGCTGTACAACACCGTCTTTCATGATGACTATCCTGTCTGCCATAGTCATTGCTTCAACTTGATCATGTGTTACATAAATCGTCGTACTTCCGAGATTTCTATGAAGCTTGCTTATCTCATTTCTCATGCTGACACGAAGTTTGGCATCAAGATTTGAAAGCGGCTCATCCATAAGAAATACTTTCTGATCCTTTACAATTGCACGACCTAAGGCAACCCTTTGTCTCTGACCTCCCGACAGATTTTTAGGTTTGCGGTAGCGGTACTCTGAAAGCCCCAGAATATCTATTGCCCAGTCTACCTTTTTCTTTATTTCTTTTGCCGGCACTTTCATATTTTTAAGACCATAGCTTATATTTTTTTCTACAGTCATATGAGGATATAGCGCATAATTCTGAAATACCATTGAAATACCTCTGTCTCTTGGCGCAACCTCATTCATCTTCTTTCCGTCAATATAAAGCTCTCCGCTTGTGATTTCTTCAAATCCTGCAATCATACGCAATGTAGTTGATTTTCCACATCCTGATGGTCCTACAAATGCTATAAACTCTTTTTCATCTATTTTAAGATTAAAATCTGTTACTGCTTTTTTATTTGTATTTGCATATTCTTTACAAACATTCTTTAATTCTATAAAACTCATAATCAGCCCTCCTTAGAACCTGTAGACACAACGCCTTCAACAATCTGTTTTGAAAATAATGAATAAATTATAATGACAGGTATTGTTATCATCGTGATAACTGCCAATGTCTGTCCCATCGTCGTATTGTCATTTGATGTTATTGCATTTAATCCGATTTGAGCTGTAAGCAGATCACTTGATGTAAATACAAGTGATGGCCACAGATAATCATTCCATACATTCAAAAATGTAAATACACTGACAGTTGCAACAACACTCTTTGACATCGGTAATACCATAGTGAAAAAATATTTTACCGGACTGCAAAAGTCAAGCTGTGCAGCCTCATAAACATCATCCGGCAGACTTATAAACACCTGTCTGAACAAGAATATGTTAAATGGATTAACTATCATAGGAAGTACATATCCTATCACCGTATTAAGTAATCCAAGCTTTGCTATAAAAAGAAAATGTATGGTAATGATTGTCTCCATAGGAACTATCATTAAAAGCATTATTATAAGAAGCCATCTCTCTTTAAAAGGAAAATTTATCTTTGCAAGAGCATATCCTGCAAGTCCGTTTACAATAATTCCAAGTATTATTAAAACTGCCGCATAAAATAAAGTATTCAACATGTAATGAATAAAACTTGTATTTGTCAGTATCGATATGTAATTATCAAAAAAGTTTCCATTAAGTGCAGGCGGTATAAATGCCGCAATCGAATTCATATCCTTTGTTATCGCTGCATCCGGCTTAAATGAATTTGCGATCATCCAGATAACAGGGAAAAGGAAGAACAATGACATTACTATCATTACCGCCGCAATAATCCAGTTAATTGTTTTTTGTTTTCTTGTCAGCATGTTTTTTCCCCTCCTTATCTTTGGTCAAAATAGTCTGTATGACTGTAAGTATCATGACAAAGAATGCAAATACTATAGCCATCGTGGACGCAAGACCGATTTCCCAGTTTACCGTACCTGTTTCATAAATGTCATATACCATTGTATATGTTGAATGTGACGGTCCGCCTCCTGTCATAACCATCGGCTGGACTAACATTCTAAATGCTCCAATCGTAATTGTTATAAATACAAAAATACAAAGAGGTTTTAATTCAGGTAATGTAATGTCCTTAAATTTCTGCCATCCGCTGGCATGATCCATCTCTGCTGCCTCATAAAGTGCAGGATTTATAGCCTGTAAGCCTCCCAAAAATATTATCATCTGATAACCTACACCCTGCCATGCACTCATAACAGCGATTGACGGAAGTGCCTGTGATGCACTGTTTATAAATGGCTGTGCATTTATTCCAATATGCGCAAGAAGTGAATTTAAGATTCCTTCCGGACTGTATATCTGAACCCATAAAGTAGACACTACGGCAAGTGACATTACTACCGGTATAAAAAATGCCACTTTAAAATATGTCTTGCAATGCGTGACTTTATTTATGAGTAATGCAAGTCCCAATGCACCTAACCCCTGTAATGGTACTATTATCACAACAAACTTAACAGTATTTCCAAAAGCCTGTTTGAAATCATCGTCTTTAAATACCTGAAAATAATTTTCAAGACCTACAAAATGTGTCAACCCAGGATTTAATGCAAAAAAGTCCGTAAAACTGAATACAAGTGTCAGGATCATCGGTATAAACAGAAATACTGTAAGAAGTACCAATGCCGGACCAAAAAATGCCATTCCTAATATTGATTCTGATTTTTTCTTCATTTTTTATATGTATAACGCTTCAGCTTTGCGTTAATCCTTTCTACTGATTTATCCAACTGTGTCTTCGGATCTTCACCTGTCAGGACACAATTCTCAAGTACCTGCTGAAATGATGTACTTACCTGTGGATATGCAGGTGTCTTTGGTCTTGGATGACCATATTCACTCAACTGATAGTATAATTCTTTATAATTTTCATCTTTTTTAAATACATCAATCGACTCGTATGCTTTATATGTTGACGGAAATGATTTTGATTTTTCCCACAATCTTTTTCCACTTTCAACTCCGCTCATCCATTTTACAAGTTCCGTAGCACCCTCGATATTTTTTGTCTTTGACGATGCCGCAAATGCCCATGAACCTGTAGGAGTATATCTTTCACCGTTCCAGTTGTCACCGGTTATATATGGTGCAACACCAAGATTAAGTTCCTTGTAACTTGTATAAACAGTATTTACCTCCCATGCACCATCAAACTTAAATGCTGCTCTTCCGCTTTCAAATAGATGATCGATAGGAACTTTAGACATATAACCGTTTGACAGCAGTTTACAGAAATAGTTGATAGTTGATATATTTTCTTTTGAATTAAAAACTCCGTCTGCTTTTAATCCTGTACTGTCTATCATATTTCCGCCATTTGACCAGAAAAACGGTGCATAATAATATATCGTCGCTTCTCCAACCGGAAATGTCATGTCAAGTGCATAACCTTTTTTCTTGTCTGTAACCTTTTTTACTTTTTCAAGAACATTCAAAAACTCTGAAAATGTCCATGGATGATCCGCATCCGGCACCTCTACGCCAGCTTCTTTCAGAATATCCTTGTTGTAATAAAGTCCGACACTTGACTCCATTGCTCCAAGGGCATACAACTTGTCATTGTATGTACCCTGTTCAATGATAGACTCAAGATACTCTGACTTATCTTTCTCTGAGATTTCTGCCAAAGGCTGTATAATCCCATTTTCGGCATATGCGGCAATATTTGGTCCGTCTACCGTAAGAACATCCGGAAGGTCGCCCGACATAACTGATGCATTTATCTTGTCAGAATATCCTCCGCCACTGTCATTTCTCGGAATAAATTCAATATCAGCAAAATATTTTCCATCATATGCTTTATTAAATGAATTTACTGCCTCCCTGTAACATCTTCCCTCGTCAGTGTCTTCAATGGAATGTACCCATATTGATAAATATTTTTCTCCTTTGTCATATCCGGTAATACTACCGGCTTCAGGTGTACTCTTCTGACATCCGGCTGTGGTTAAAATCATGCAACAGGCTGTCAACAAAGCAAATATGCGTTTTCTCATAATGCCTTCTCCTTTCCAACGCGTTTTACAAAATTTAACTTAATGTTTTTCGTTTGTGTAACCGGTTAAGTAACCGGTTACTTTATGTCACATATATTACTCTTACAAACTTAACTTGTCAAGTAGTTTTCCCTCAAAAAAATAACCGGTTACTTAACCAGTTATTTTTTTGTTGTTTTTTATTTTCATAATTGCTATACTTAACTAATGTGCTTTATTGCATTATCGGTTTCCGTACTTATTTTACAAATACTTAACCATTCATTTTTCAGTAAGAGAGGTTTTTTAATATGGCATCCCAAAATAAAAAAGTTACATTTAATGATATAGCAAAATATACAAACTTTTCAAAAACTACAATTTCAAGATACTTTAACAATCCTAATTCCCTTACGCTAAAAAATCAGGAAATTATTGCAAAAGCACTTGTAGACCTAAATTATCAAGAAAACAAGCTTGCAAAAGTATTGGCAAATGGAAAAAGTGAGTTTGTCGGCATACTTCTTCCTAATCTTTTTTTACATTATTATTCTGAAATGTTGAACCAACTTTTGGCTACATATGAAAAATTTGGATATAAATTTATTGTATTTGCAGGTGCCGGTTCAAATGAGACTGAACACAAATATCTTCAGGAACTTCTTTCATATAAAATTGAAGGACTTATCGTACTAAGCCACAATATCTCTTCAAAAGAGCTTGCATCTTACAATATTCCGGTTGTCGCAATAGAGCGTGAAGACAAATATATCAACAGTATAAATACAGACAATTATATGGGGGCTGTACAGGCAACCAGTCTGCTGGCCAAAAATAACTGTGATATTTTAATACACATAAACTCACATGTACCAGATGAGATACCATCATATAACAGAATAAAAGGTTTTATTGATATTTGTGAAGAACATCATATAAAACATAAACTTTTTCTCGAAGACCTGGGTGATACCTACGATGAGACTAGAGCACATATTAAAAAAATTTTTAATATTATACAAAAATCATATCCAGGTATGCGAAAAGGAATTTTTATGGCAAATGATACCCACGCAAATATTTTAATTAACATTCTCATGTGTGAATATGGGAAATTCACTGATGAATATAAAGTTGTAGGCTTTGATAATTCTCCTATTGCTTCAGAAGCCATCATACCGATAACTACTGTAGGACAGCAGATAGATAAAATTGCCTATGAAGCCATGAATCTGCTTGCCAGTCAGATGAATGAATTAAAGAAAAGAGATCCTCACCCTAAGAAAGATATTATCCATAAAAAAATAACGCCTGTCCTTATCAAACGTGACACATGTACCTAATAAAAAGCCAAATACCACACCGAGAACAAGTCAGCCCCCCATTTCAAATTGGGGGTTATTATTTCGCAGCACCCTTTTCAAAATAGATATTGGCATCTTTAAGTTTTTCGATATCTCTCCATAGGCATCAACTGCGATTTCCTTTATTGTTGCCATTTCTATACCTCCGGTAATCAGCAATAACTGCTTTTTTATCTCATATTAACACTAACGCAATAAATTTTAAGATACTATTATGACAAATGTTTGTGCAAACTTTCCTGTGCTCCATAAATACATCTGTCTCCATTTACGATATATGCTATACTGCACACTATCAAAAAAGCAAGTGTATTTTTTGTGCCAAACACCTCCACTCCTATAAGAAATGGTGCAATCAGTGTATTGGTTGCACTTCCAAAGACAGCCGCATATCCCAGTGCCCCACATAATACGGACGAAATTCCAAATAAATTTCCAAGACAGAAGCCCAGCGATGCCCCGATTGAAAACAGAGGTGTAACTTCACCACCCTGGAATCCAATTGATAATGTAATAACTGTCAAAAGCAGTTTTATAATCCAGTCAAAGATAAAGATTTCTCCTCCTGTAAATGTCTGTGATATAAGGTTTGTTCCAAGTCCACAGTAACGACCATTCCAGAGTACAAAAAGAATTACTGAAAGCGGAATTGATACAAATCCAATTCTTTTATATGGATTTTCAAACTTTTCCGCCATAAATTCTCTTGACTTTTTTAACAATACTGAAAACACACGCCCTGTAAGTCCGAATGCCACACCTAGAATAACCATATAAAACATAGTCTTAGATTCTGACAGGTTAAAGCTCTGCTTAAACGGTACTTCAAATTTTTCAAGTCCAAGTGTATTTGAAACTGTCGAAGCCGTAACTGCCGCTACCAATGACGGCAAAAATGCCTGATATAACATTTTTCCGGTAACGACAACCTCCATCGCAAAAAACACAGCTGCAAACGGTGTCTGGAACAATCCTCCAAAACCCGCTGCCATTCCTGCTATCAGCAAAACTTTTCCGTTATCAGGGAACTTAAATCTGCGTGCAAACCAATGAGACAATGTTGCTCCAATCTGAACTGCAACTCCCTCCCTGCCTGCACTTCCCCCAAAAAGATGCGTAATCCATGTACAAATCATAACCAACGGAACAAGTGCGAGCGGAATATCTTCTCTTTTCCCCTGTGCTGCTTCAAGCACAAGTGTCATTCCCTTTAAACTTGTCTCATTAAAATGATGATACATCCAACAGATAAACAGGCCTGCTATCGGCAGAAACCAAATAAGAATTTGAATATACCTTCCCCGGAAATCAGTAATTGCAATAAGGACACGCCCAAACAAAGCATCTATGCAACCTATGACAGCCCCTAAGAATAACGCCGCAATAACATAAAAAATTGTTTCTTTCATTCCTTTAATTCTCTTTGCCGGCTTTTTTAACAATGAACTTTCCATTTTTTGCTCCCTTATAAATCAATTTTTCTCAGGTAAATAGTTCCATTCCTTCACTGTGAAAACATAAATTCATATTATGATGCAAATGTCAAAATACCTTTTGACTCAAACAGCATATTACAAATATACATAAAAAAGCTGATGTTTTCTACGATTTGAATATAATGTAAAATAAAATATTTTGCAATACATCCGTAATAATCGTAGAAGTCATCAGCTATTATAAGCAATTTAGGTTTTCCTCGGGAGAACTTCATTCCCTCACTCGTTCAATTTACTCTTATCTAAAAATTAGAAGTCAACCTCTGTATCATAATAACAGCACTTAAGAAGTTTCTCCATATCCTCCTGTGACGGCTGACGAGGATTTGAACCTGTACATGCATCAAGGATTGCATTGGCTGCTATATCATGAAGTTTTTCAAGGAATTCATCCTCAGGTACAATTCCTTCTTCTGCCGGAAGTCCGCCTTCTCCATAATTTTTAATGCAATGCGGAATATTAAGGTCATCGTTCATCTGGCGAAGATATTTGATAAGTAAATCTACTTTTTCATCATCACTGCTTCCGCCAAGTCCCATATAATCAGCTATCTCACCATAGCGTTTCTTTGCCGTATCATCCTTGCTGTTGTATTTGATAACTTTTGGAAGATACATGGCATTGGCTGCTCCGTGAATGATATGTCCATTCTTGAAAGCTGCACCTGTCTTATGTGCCATAGAATGTACGATTCCAAGAAGTGCATTTGAAAATGCCATACCTGCAAGACACTGTGCATCATGCATCTGATCCCTGCTCTCCATATCTTCATTGTAAGATTTTACAAGATGTTTCTGAATCATCTTGATAGCCCAAATAGCAAGCGGATCTGTATAATTGCAGTTTGCTGTTGAAACATATGCCTCAATAGCATGTGTCATAGCATCCATACCTGTATGTGCAACAAGCTTTACAGGCATTGTCTCAGCAAGTTCAGGGTCTACAATAGCTACATCTGGAGTAATTTCAAAATCTGCTATAGGATACTTGATACCCTTCTCATAATCAGTAATAATTGAAAATGCTGTAACCTCGGTAGCTGTGCCCGATGTAGAAGAAATAGCACAGAAATGTGCTTTCTGTCTGAGTTTTGGAAGTCCAAACACCTTACACATATCCTCAAATGTCACATCAGGATACTCATATTTAATCCACATAGCCTTTGCGGCATCTATAGGAGATCCTCCACCCATAGCAACAATCCAGTCAGGTTTAAACTTCTGCATAACTTCCGCCCCACGCATAACGGTTTCTACTGACGGATCAGGCTCAATGCCCTCAAAAAGTTCTACCTCCATACCTGCTTCTTTAAGATAACCTATCGCTCTGTCAAGAAATCCGTTTCTTTTCATAGAGCCACCGCCAACGCATACAATAGCTCTCTTTCCGTCAAAGTCCTTCAATGCTTCCAAAGAACCCTTTCCATGATATAAATCTCTTGGTAATGTAAATCTTGCCATTATCTAAAACCCTCCTTACCGACTGCTGAAATCATGTAAAAATAAGCAGTCTAAAAATATTTATCGCTGCCATGCATAATTAACTGTATGCAAGACAATCATTTATTACCCTAATTAATATCTGTTGCAAAAATATAATAAGTTTTATATTTTCAACAACTTCAATTTTGCTAAAGTTTTTCTCCCAACTTCTTTTCTATCTTAACACTGATAAAATTTATCGTCAATGTTTTTTGGTTATTTTATACATTTTTAATCTTTATTACCAAATTTCATTGTTTATTTTTTACAAATAAATGTATTTTTATAGAAATTTCTATCTTATTTCTGATATTATGATGCATAAGGCAAAATGTTCGATAGCTTTTGAAACAAATAAAACAATGAATGCTTCTTTGCGCAAAAATACAAATTATACTTACATACACTTTTAAATCTCTCAACCAAAACACGGAGGAATTATGACAAATTTTAAACTTACAATACAATATGACGGAACACGCTTCAGTGGATGGCAGAAACAGGGCAACACCGACAACACCATTCAGGGAAAAACAGAAAATATCTTAAGTAAAATAACCGGTGAAGAAATAGAAATTCATGGTTCCGGCAGGACTGATGCCGGCGTTCATGCTATCAGGCAGATAGCGAACTTTAAGGCAAATGCCACTTTATCTGAACTTGAGGTCAGAGACTCACTTAACAAATATCTGCCACTCGATATACGCATTTTAGATGCAGAGAAAACAGACAACCGCTTTCATGCAAGACTTAACGCAAAAGGAAAACGTTACAGATATACTATTGACAATGGTGAGGTGGCAAATGTTTTTGAGCGAAAGTATATGACAAGACTTACAGAAAACTATGATATAGAGGCTATGAAAAAAGCTGCCGGGTATCTTATCGGTGAACATGATTTTAAAAGCTTTTGCGATAATAAACGCATGAAGAAATCCACAATAAGAACCATTTCTG
The DNA here is from genome assembly GCF_056818865.1 of Butyribacter sp. Taxonomy (NCBI): domain Bacteria; kingdom Bacillati; phylum Bacillota; class Clostridia; order Lachnospirales; family Lachnospiraceae; genus Butyribacter; species Butyribacter sp. The sequence continues at coordinate 29,476 of NZ_DBLYGC010000002.1, read as the reverse complement.
ATATCTCTATCAACAATTCTGACGGGATAATAACAATTGATTTTTACGGAAACGGTTTCCTTTATCATATGGTACGCATCCTTACAGGAACTTTGCTTATGGTGGGAACTCATGACATTTCATGTGATGATATTCCTGAAATATTAGAAAAAAAGTCCCGTAGTGCTGCCGGCTTTACAGCTCCACCACAGGGACTTTGTCTTGTTGAAGTGTATTATTGATTTATGTATGTCACAATCTCATCAAGTATAGCTGCTGCCACATCTTCTTTGCTCATCTTCGGCAGCTCCCTGATCGCATCTTTCGTGATGAGCGTGACTATATTTGTGTCTGTTCCAAAGCCTGCTCCTGCTACTTTGAGATTGTTGGCTACTATCATATCCACATTTTTCTTTTCAAGTTTCTTCTTGGAATTTTCCAGCATATTCTGTGTTTCCATGGAAAATCCGCAGATAAACTGATTTTCTTTTTTGTTTTCTCCAAGGGTTTTGAGAATGTCTTTTGTCCGCTTAAGTGGTATCGACATTTCACCACCGTCTTTTTTCTTTATCTTTTCATCGGCTGTGTTTTCAGGTGTATAATCGGCTACCGCCGCCGCTTTTATGATTATATCCTGTTCGTCGGCTCTTTTTATGACTTCATCATACATCATAGCGGCACTTTCTATCTGCACAGTTTCTACGAAGCGTGGCGGTAAAAGATTTACAGGTCCACTTACAAGTGTTACTTTCGCTCCTCGTCTTGCGGCTGTTTTTGCCACCGCATAACCCATTTTTCCGGTTGAATGATTTGAGATAAATCTGACAGGATCTATTGCTTCCATTGTAGGTCCCGCCGTTACAAGCACCTTTTTTCCGGCTAAATCTTTCTCAAATAATATTTCCTGAAGAATAAAGTCAAGAAGCGTGTCCTCCGACGGCATTTTTCCCGCACCAACATCCTTGCAGGCAAGAAGCCCCACATCAGGCTCTATGACCTGCATACCAAATCGTTTTAACTTAGCTATGTTATCCTGGACTATCGGATTTTCATACATATTTGTATTCATGGCAGGCGAGATTATCTTTTTGCACTTGCAAGCCATAACAGTTGTTGTCAGCATATCATCCGCTATTCCGTTCGCAAGTTTTCCAATAACATTTGCAGATGCAGGTGCTATAAGAACTACATCCGCTTTTTTCGCAAGTGACACATGTTCAACATTAAACTGAAAATTTCTGTCAAATGTATCTATAAGACATTTGTTTCCGGTAAGTGTTTCAAATGTAATTGGATTTATGAAATTTGTTGCATTCTGAGTCATCAAAACATGTATGTCCGCATGAAGTTTTGACAGCATACTCGCAAGATTTGCAATTTTATATGCCGCTATACTTCCTGTTACCCCCAAAACAACTGTCTTTCCTTTTAACATAACTTTATCTCCGTTTCTAAACTGTCATCATTTAGCCGCTTCCTGTGTAAGTGTTCCGTATTTCTCATAAGAAGATACTTTCACAATTTTATTTTCATCGTCTACAAATACTACCTTCGGCTTATGCTCTTTAACTTCCTCCGGTGACATCTGACAATAGCACATAATAATAACATGGTCGCCTACCTGTACCTGTCTTGCTGCTGCACCATTTAAACATATCATTCCGCTTCCCGGCTCGCCTGCTATTGTATATGTTTCAAATCTGTTTCCATTTTCAACGTCTACTATCTGCACAAGTTCGTATTCATATATTCCTGCTGCCTCCATAAGCTCAGGGTCAACAGTGATACTTCCTACATAATTTAACTCAGCCTGTTTAACTACTGCTCTGTGAATCTTACCTTTAAGCATTGTAACTGTCATATTTTACTCCATTTCCAAACAGACACAACTCACCACTTCACAAGGATGCGTAAAAACAAGATGTGCCTATCATACATAATTATTTTTTACTCAACGATGAAATTGTCAATAAGTCTTGTCTTTCCGATATACACAGCTATAGCTGTAAGAATAGGGCCGTCTATCCTCTCTACAGGCTCAAGTGTATTCCAATCAACAACTTCAACATAATCAATCTTTGCAAGAGGTTCTTTTTCGATTATATCTGTAATTGCTTTCTTTACCTTTGCTGCATCCTTCTCACCTGCATCAACAAGTTTTCTGCCCTCTTTTAACGAATGGCTAAGAACAAGTGCTGCCTTGCGTTCTTCTTCACTAAGATAAGTATTTCTTGAACTCTTTGCAAGACCATCTTCCTCACGGATAATAGGACATCCCACAATCTCAATTCCAAAGCTTAAATCATTTACCATATGTCTGATAACTGCAAGCTGCTGTGCATCTTTCTGACCAAAGTAAGCCCTGTCAGGTGTAACAATATTAAATAACTTTGCAACAACGGTACAAACTCCACGGAAATGAATAGGTCTTGTCTTTCCACAAAGACCACCTGTAAGTGTGTTCATATCAACAAATGAAGAGAAATTATCATCATACATCTCCTCAGGTTCCGGATGGAAAATAAGTGCTGCTCCTGCTTTTTCACAAAGTGCTGCATCTCTATCCATATCTCTCGGATAGCTCTCTAAATCCTCTGTAGGACCAAACTGCATAGGATTTACAAAGACACTTACAACAACCTTATCATTCTGTGCAACAGCTTTGTCTATAAGACTTTTATGTCCCTCATGAAGGTAACCCATAGTCGGCACAAGACCAACTGTAAGACCTTCCTTTCTCCACTCTCTTACCTGTTCTCTGACTCTCTTTATACTACCTGTAATTTCCATGATTTCTTACTCCAATCTATTAAAATAAAATATTTTTTATTATAACTGTGCAATCCTCACAGCCTAAATTTTATCCACAAATTTTAATACAACTTTTCCAAAACATCCTCATCTATTTTAAATGTGTGCTCCTCAGCCGGATATGTTCCTGCCGAAACTTCATTGATATAGTCCTTAAATGCCTGCTTCATTACATCGCCGACATTTGCAAATTTCTTGACAAACTTAGGCACATAATCCGAAAACATTCCGAGCATATCCTGATATACAAGTATCTGTCCGTCACAACCTGCGCCGGCACCAATTCCGATAGTCGGAATATCAAGTTTTTCTGTAACAATCTTTGCAAGTTTTTCAGGAATACATTCTAATACAACCGCAAATGCTCCAGCCTCCTGTACCGCAAGTGCATCTTCAATAAGCTTCTTTGCCGCTGCTTCTGTCTTACCCTGAACTCTGTTACCACCAAATGCATTTACCGACTGTGGTGTAAGTCCTAAATGCGCCATAACAGGTATTCCTGCTTCTGTTATAGCCTTTATCTGTGGGCATACACTTGCTCCACCTTCAAGTTTCACTGCACCTGCACGTCCCTCTTTCATAAGTCTGCCTGCATTTATAAGTGCATCTCTTGTCCCTGTCTGGTATGACATGAACGGCATATCTATAACAACCATAGTATCACTTGTTCCTCTGGCAACGGCTGCCCCATGATGTATCATATCATCAACTGTAACCGAGATAGTATCTTCATACCCCAGAATTGTATTTCCAAGCGAATCTCCTACAAGAATAGCATTTATTCCTGCTTCTTCCATAAGTCTCGCTGTTGAATAATCATAAGCTGTAAGCATCGTAAGCTTCTCACCCTTTTCCTTTGCCATCTGAAATGTTCTTACTGTGTTTTTCATATTATAATTCCTTTCCGAATATCTGCCTTTATTTCAGGTCAGATTTCTTTGTTTGAACTGCATCACTAAAATTGCATATCCAAAAACTGTTATTTTGAAACGTATCGGATTTCAGGCATATTCACATCTTTGTATCTACTTTCTTTTAGAAAAAATATCTTCCAATTCACTATAATCCCTATCGGAATATTTTTGCTTTGAAATACCCACAAGTCTTTTTCCTACACTCTTGTATATATCAATCATATCTTTATCTTCGAGTGCTTCAATATGTTTTTTTATTGTTCCGATATCATTTCTGATAACCGGACCTGTCAATGCATCTTTTGTTCCATTCTGAAGCACAGATTTAACATTTCCTGTTATCAATGGTTCCAAAAGAGATACGGCGTCTTTATCAGTAAAACCACAATTTTTCAAAAGTTCAAGTGCAACATCAAAAATTCCGACAATATAATTGCTCGCAAATGCCGCTGCCGCATGATATTTCACCTTATCTGAAGCTTTCAGTTCAAAAATCTGATGTTTCAATTCAGCTCCAAAAAGCTCCTTTATGACTTTTACCGCCTCTGTACTGCCTTCAATTGTAAGCCTTGCTGTATTTAATTGCTTATATGATGTGAATTTGTCGCTAAACGCGTACATTGGATGAATAGAAATTTTTTCTGCTCCGGTTTTCTCTATCCCGGAAAAAATATCAGATGATAATGAACCGCTAAAATGACATATAATTTTTTTATGTAGATTAAAATCTTTAATCTGTTCCCATACTTTTAAAATGCTATCATCAGGTGTCGCTACGCATACAATGTCACATTCTTTCACCAATTCTTCTGATGAATCATATGCTGTAGAGTTTGTAAAAGTCGCCGCAATGTCCGCGCTTTTTTTCGTCCTACTATAATAACCTTTAATTTTTGCAATGCTGCTGTTTTCACTGAGATATTTTCCCATACTGCAAGCAACAGCTCCTGCTCCTATAAAACCTATGTTTATATTACCACCTCCACATCAGCAGAGGTCACATTATCTCTGATGCAGTTTCCTTTTAATCCGAATACCGCTCACAAACGAGATAATAGCATAATCGTGGATTCATTGCAAGTGCATAGAGTGTTTTGAATTACTACAAATAAAATACTTTAAAAATATCAGCAATAAAATTTAATATCATCAGTCACAAAAGCTTTTTTCCACTTTGCACAGATTAAAAAAAACTGAGCAGATATGAATTCCATTAACTCATTTAACTGTTTATTGGATATTTTACTTCCATTGCTTGCCAAAATACATCCACCAGACCTTGTCAGCCATATTTTTGTTGCATTTGGTGTAGGCTTTCCCTTTGAAACATGAACATGGATTGGTTCTCCATTTTCATTTGACCAGAAATATACCGTATAACCACTTACCGTAAATAATTTAGGCAATATTGATTCCCCCATTCTCAGCATACTTATATAACAAATGTGCATTGCTGTGTAAAATTTCTTCAAAAAAAGCTATTTCTTCATCAGAATATCCCTCTCGTTCTGTCCACTTATAATCAGGCAATTCACACCTAGCCGAATCAAAGCCATCTTCAGTTGGCCGTTCAAAATTTACAATTACTTTTTTCTTTCCGTCTTCTTCAATCACTTGAGAATGTACAATTTCCGTTTCATCTGCCAATGTCATATATGGATACATCATATTACCCCTCCATTTCTGTGCCTTTATTTTGCACACAACTTATTTTTATCGAATATACTCTTATATATTAACCTATTAATATTATTGTATCACAAATGTACAATTTTTTACACATACCTAATCTCCACAAGCTTAAGTCCCCTTGCCGGTGCTGTCGGCCCCGCTTTCGCCCTGTCGGTTGAAGCTATTATTTCTCCAATCTTTTCAGATGGTATATTTCCTTTTCCCACTTCGAGAAGTGTTCCCGCAATTATACGCACCATATTATAAAGGAAACCGTTTCCGTTTACTCTTATTCTTATAAGCCTGTCATTTTCTTTTTGTTTATCAGTCCCGGCAGACAAATCTTCACTGTTTTCACCATCAGGCTTTGCTTTTCCAAGCTCTATGCACTCGACCTCTAAACTGTATATTGTCCTGACTGTTGTTTTCACCTGCGCTCCCGCTGAACAAAATCCGGCAAAGTCATGTTCCCCGATAAATGCTTTGCATGCATCCTGCATTGCTTTCACATCAAGATTTCCATAATCAAAATGTGCCGTATTTCTGTATTCAGGTAACGGAAATTTTCTGTTCAAAATCGTGTATTCATATGTTTTTCTGCATTCCTGATAACGCGGATGAAAGTCTAATGCCACTTCTTCTGAACTTTGTATTATTATATCTTCCGGAAGTCTTTGATTCAGCGCATATGAAAATTTTCCTCCCGGTATCCTGCTCTCTGTATCAAACACGGCAACATTGCCAAGTGCATGCACTCCTGCATCGGTTCTGCTTGCCCCTATAACTTCTATATGTTCCCCGGTGAGCTCTGATATGACTTTATTTAATTCACCCTCAACTGTAACCGCATTCGGCTGTATCTGCCAGCCATGATAATTCGTGCCATCGTATGCCACTGTCAGTTTTATTCGTTTCATTTTTTCCCCTTACCACCATTTATCCCAAATGTTTTTTGGCATATTCGTAAGCACCATGTCAAAGCCAGCCATGCACATTGCAAAAAACACTATCATTATCAAAATAATAATTGCCACAAAATCGTAGGTTCCCGCTTTTTCAGGTACCAGACAATTATAATATAATATTTCCATGCCGAGTGCAACCAAAATCAACGGCCACAGATGAAAAATCAATGTATAGTTTAGTATGCCGCCAAATATACGAATCATAAACAATATTCCAAATAATACAAGTGAAACTCCCAGTGTTATTGTGCCTATTCTGCGCTGTCTCATTTATCCTCTCTCCCCTCAAAGTATTTCTCGTCATCAAAATCAAATGCTTTCTTTTTCCCCATTATCATGCGTATTCCGACTGAGATTATAATAAATGCTACTGCGAACTGTGATACATAATGCAATAAAAATTCATTTATTTCATATGAAATGTATATTCCCATACCTGCAAGTGCCGAAATAATGCTGTTACATAACATATATATACCCAGACATATGAGAACTATTGCTAATACATTTCTGCCCTTTCCTTTTGGAATTTCAGTAAGTCCATCTAAATGAGAACCCCATATATAATTATCTTCAAGTTCCTCAAATTCTTCATCTGGCAATGAATTTTTGTTCATGGCATCAAAAAAAGCATAGAACCAAACAATTATTGCACCGAAACCAAACATTTCAATATACAGCCAATTTGTCAGTATTAAAATTCCAAAAAACATTGTCATAAGGCTTACGCCCTCTTTAAAAAATCCTAAAAACATCTGTCCTGCTCCCGGTATACATGAAAAACAGAATGTTAAAAATTTTCCTTTTTTTCTTTTCATAATAATCCTTATTCCTCCAACCTATTTTATTTTTTTATATTCAAATATTTTTGCAAATTTCTAAAAACCCTGTTTATACTAAAACTTCTACTCCCACTGCTTTCCCTATGCTTTTCCATAAATTTTTTTCGTTCTGTGTCCTGCTTTTTTTTCATTTCCGACTGTTTTTTTTCATACGCCGATTTTTTTGCCGTCAAATCTTTTCTCGCAGTTTCACTTCCAATTTTTTCACCTATATCCTGCTGCACTTCCTCTAAGACTGTTCCCGGCATGCTCTGTGAATCCGAGTTATATGTTAAGTTCGCAGTAACCAATAGTGCAAACGACATACACATTCCAAGTGCAACCCTTGTGCAATATCTGTAATACTCTCTGCGTCTTCGCTGTTTTGTCGGTATTTTCTCTGCTTTTTCCAAGATTTCCACCGAAACACCATGAGGTAACCCTATCATTTCCGTTTGAGGTAATCCTGACGCAAATCTTCCGGCACAATATTCACATTTTGCAATATGCGTAAGCATATCTGTTTCTTCGGGCTGTCTCAGCATATGCGCATAATATTTTTTTATCTGCTCGTCAGTTATATGTGCCATAACGTCCTCCTTTCAATTTTTTTTGAAGCATTTTCTTTGCCCTTGAAATTTGTGTCTGAATTGTTTTCAACTTAATTCCACGTCTCTCGGCAATCTCTCTTGCCGTCTTATCACAACAATAAAATTCATAAGTAACTTCATTATATGGCGGCTTTAAATCTCGGCAGGCATTGATAAGTTCCTGATTTATCTCTTCTTCCAAAAAAGCTTCCTCAACAGATGAAACTGTCCCGACATTACTTTCCAGTATGTCATCTTCAGCCGGCATCTCTTTTCTTCTTTTGGATTTAAGAATATCAAGACATTTATTCGTTGCAATTTTCGTTAAAAAAGCCTTTTCATTCTGACCATCAAATCGGTCAAGCACCCTGTAATATGTAAGAAATGTTTCCTGAGTCATATCCTGAGCATCAAAATAATCTCCCAACATACGATAACATATTGAAAAAATAAGTTTTTCGTATTGCTCCATAGCCTTTTCCAATTGCATCATATGTATGGTATTGTCCGCCAAGCTTCATCACCTCCCATTTTCCCTTTTCATTATACTTAAACGAATGACTTTTACAAAAACCTTCAAAAATAAGTACAAAAAGTTTTATATAACACAAAAAAATACAGACTATGCATGCATAACCTGTATTCTTTACTCTATTTACCTAAAAATATTATCTTTTTGTGCATCACCATCTATTGTTGCCATAAGTAACTCATCGCATCTTGATATTGCTTTTGATATTTCATCCCATTCTCCAACCTTTAAAGCCATCTGAAATACCTTTGCAACTTCATAATTTGGCACATATTCACTCTTTCTGTCTTTTCTAAAGCTGGCATTTCTCGGATTAAAATATATCCCCATTTTTTCACTCCATTTCACAAAATCTAATACTGTTCACTTATACTCCCTCTATCAAAACTTCCTTACCTTTAAATGCAAAACCATAATGTCTTATATTCTCCTTTTTTACACCTCTCCTTACAAGTTCAGCATCATAGTCTTTTTCTTTTATCTGTTGCAATGCAGACTCGGCTGTTTCCTTTAAGCCGGTTTCTTTTCTGGGATTTATAACTTTAAATTCTATAACTATTCCCGGGTATCGTATATCATCTTTATCCACAGGTTCAAGCATTATATCATACCGTCCATAACCACTCTCCCTGTTTGAGTTTATAATATAGTTTTCTGTCTGATCTACCATAAGACCTAATACAAAACCGTGGAAAAAATTTTCCGGTGCTTTTCTTTCTGATGTATGTTTTCCTGAATCAAATGAACTGAATATTTTTAATGCAACGTCATTCATATACTCATTCATCCCCTCTACATCCCCACATATAAGTGCTTTTACAAACTCATTTGTCTCTGTCTTTGCCGTACTGAACCATCTTAGTATCATATTTTCAAACATAATCCGTATTTCCAGATTTGTAAGTGTAAGTCTGTATTTGCGCGCTTTCCTACGACTTCCATCCAACGGGTCTGCTGATACTACTTTAAGATATCCACTTGCAAGCATAAGGCTCCACACTGCGTCCTCCGAATAATCAAGTTCTGAAAATACTATCTGCTCGTCTATAGGTACCTCTATTGTCCCATCTTTAAGAAGTATTTCCATAAACATTTTTATATAAGAACTTCCCTTTTGTATAAGGCTGTTTATAAGCCCGTTGGAACTTGAATCTGCCCAATAGGTCTGTAAGCTCTTAAATTTCAAAAAATTTATTATAGACCACGGATTGTAAATATCTTTTTTATCTCCAAACGAAAAACCATCATACCAAGTCTTAACTTCCTCTTTTTCATTTGAAAGTCCCTGTTCGTCAAGTGCTTTAAACACTTCTTTTTCCGTAAACCCAAATGCTGTCTCGTATTGATTTGATGTAGTGGTGATTACGACCAGGTTATTAAGATCCGAAAAAATACTTTCTTTCGAGACACGAGTTATGCCTGTCATTATCGCCCTTTCAAGGTATGGATTGGTTTTAAATGTAGAATTAAACATACTTCTTGTAACTGCTACAAGTTCTTCCCAATACCCGTTTATATATGACTCCTGCATAGGTGTATCATATTCATCAAGTAAAACTATTACCTTTTTCCCATAATATTTCTGCATAAAACAGCACATCTGGTTTATGGCGGTGCTCAATATGACATCAGACATATCCATATCCACACTTCTAAAAAACTTTTTTTCATTCTCTGTTAATATACCACTATCATACAAATACTCATTTTCATTGTATAACTTTACTATCTGAAAACATATTTGTTCTCTGGCAACTTCAAATTTTTTTGTCTTAATCTCCGCAAAACTTAAAAATATTACAGGATATGTTCCCTGCAATTCACGATATTTTTCATCTTTCCAAATATCAAGTCCTTCAAATAAATCTCCTCTGTCTCTATACTCGTTTGAAAAAAAACACTTTATCATATCCATGTTTAATGTTTTTCCGAAACGACGTGGGCGTGTTATAAGTGTTACTATATCGTAATTATCCCACCACTCTTTTATAAATAAAGTTTTATCTATATAAAAATTATTTTTTTCCCGTATTGATTCAAAACTTTGATTCCCTATACTTATAACTTTTGCCATATACTATCTCCTACTCTTATTGAAATAAATCCCCGTAACTTAATAAGTTACATTTTTTTAAGTCCACATGCAGTTACAATTCCTGTCATATTTGTTCCGACCATGGCACTGTTGTGGAGTATATTTTTTGCATAATATACTGCCGCACCGCCATTTACTTAAATGAATATGAAACTGACTCATTTCCTGCTAAATCTGAAACCACACAGTCTCCTTTAACTGTATATGATTTTACGATTTTACCTTTCTTTGATATTTTCTTGCCATTCACCTCATCTATTCCTGATTTATCCGTAATTTTGCAAATAATCTTTTTTCCTTTCCTCGTAACTTTTATCTTGGGTGCCTTTGTATCTTTCCAAACTTTAAGAATGGATTTATGACCATCTTTATCTGTAATTGATAATATATGTTTACCCTCCGGAATTTTTAATTTAGATGCTGTCTTAAATTCCATATTTAATTCACTCGCTGTCCTTTTACTAAAGTCGTTCCATAACACGATATCATTTGCTGCCGGTTTTCTTATTTTATCTAATTTGTAAGATTTTTTGCCATCAAGCACTATCTTATCTACCGAGTCTGTGTTATCAAGAACCTCGTAACTTATACTCTTGCCAAATTTATTTATATTTCCTATCATTACATATCCTGTAAGTGGTCTTTCCTTATCGGCACCTAAACCATAAACTGAATATGACACCGGATTATATCCTGAAGTTTCTGCATATTTTTCTCTAAATGATAATACTACTCCTGTCTTTTTGAAAAGTGCTGCATCGTTGACAAGATAATCCGTCTTTACTCCTGTTTTATAATATGGTTTCTTTACTTTAGCTGCATAACCTGCTTCCCCAAACAATGTACTTGTCATCAAACCTGCTGCAACTGTCATAGTGATAATTTTTTCAATCTGTTTTCTCATAAGCGTCACCCTCCTTAAAAAATCAAACTTATTTTTGAACCTTTCTTTAAAGAATATCATTCACTTTAAGTCCGGTTAATCTTTATTTGTTATTACTGTTTCACTTATTAAGACAGATATCTTTCTTACTTGTTGCAAAAAATTTAAAGTTGATTTAATTTTTTTATATTTTCCATACGAAAATCACTCTCCATATTTTATCTTAGGCAGATTCCATTCAAAGTGAACCGCAAGTACACGCACCGCCACGACAAGCACTGAACAACCGACTATTGCCGTATTTCTTCCTATATAATTATAAATAACTATATATGCCCCCGCTCCTGCTGCCGATGCAACTGCATATATGTGTTTTTTAAATATATACGGTATCATCCCACTCATTATATCACGCAGAACTCCGCCACCTACTCCCGTTATAACTCCGACAAATATAAGCAGAAATGTATTTGTATTGTAATCACTGACTGTCTTTTTTGCCACATCTATTCCTATGACCGTAAAAGCGCCAAGTCCGACCGCATCTGTAAGCATAAGAATATACTCATATAGTGCCACAAATCTTTCACTCGGATTTTTTGCATGCTCAGATGCATTCATTATCATAAATATAAATACAAGACATGAAACTATTGCCGCTATGCTTACATCCCTGGGATTTTTAAATGCCGCCGGCGGTGTATTGCCAAGTAACACATCCCTCGTTATGCCGCCTCCAACCGCTGTCACAATTCCAAGCACACATACTCCAAGCAAATCCATCCTCTTTTTTATCGCAGTCATCGCTCCCGATATTGCAAAAGCCACAACTCCTATTATATCTAAAATATCTATCAAATCATTCATGTTCTTTATCTCAACTTTCCGTTTAGACCAAAACAGGATATAATTCCTGCTTCAAGGCATTTTTATCTCAAAACAAAAATCATATCCTGTATGTATTATGATGGTGGCTTTCGCGCATTCGATTAAAGTCTCTTCATGAGTTCTTCTCTCTGAGCCTCAAATCCAGGTTTTCCAAGTAATGCAAACATGTTTTTCTTGTAGCTCTCAACACCCGGCTGATTGAATGGGTTTACTCCTAAGATATATCCGCTTACACCACAAGCAAACTCATAGAAATAGAAGAGCTGTCCAAGATAAAACTCGTTCTGCTCAGGTACCTTTACTACAAGGTTTGGTACATTTCCGTCTGTATGTGCAAGCTGTGTTCCCTTCATGGCACTCTTGTTGATAAAGTCTAATGTCTTACCTGCAAGATAGTTAAGTCCGTCAAGGTCAACTGCTTCTTCCTGAATTGTAATATCATATGAAGGTTTCTCAAGTTCCATGATAGTCTCAAACATGATACGGCTTCCGTCCTGAATGAACTGTCCCATTGAATGAAGGTCAGTTGTAAGGTCAACTGATGCCGGGAAAATACCTTTCTGGTCTTTTCCTTCACTCTCTCCGAAGAGCTGTTTCCACCACTCTGCTACATAATGGAATGCAGGTTCATAGTTTCCAAGAATTTCAACGCTCTTTCCTTTGCGGAGAAGAATATTTCTGATTGCTGCATATTTTAATGATTCATTCTCGTCAAAATCTTTATTCAGGCATACTTCTCTCATAGAAGCTGCACCTTCCATAAGTTTTGCAATATCTGCACCACTTACTGCAATTGGAAGAAGTCCTACTGCTGTGAGAACTGAGAAACGTCCTCCTACATCGTCAGGTACAACAAATGTCTCATAACCTTCTTCTGTTGCAAGGTTCTTGAGTGCTCCCTTTGCCTTGTCTGTTGTTGCATAAATTCTCTTTGCAGCTTCCTCTTTACCATACTTCTTTTCAAGCATCTCTTTGAAAATTCTAAAAGCTACGGCAGGCTCTGTTGTTGTTCCTGATTTACTGATTATATTTACAGAGAAATCTCTGTCCCCGATTACTTCTATAAGCTGTGAAAGATATGTTCCGCTAAGGCTGTTTCCACAATAATAAATCTCAGGTGTCTTACGGATTTCTTTAGATACACTGTTGTAGAAACCATGTCTTAAAAACTCAATTGCTGCTCTTGCCCCAAGATATGAACCACCGATACCAATTACAAGAAGCACCTCAGAATCAGATTTAATCTTTTCTGCTGCTTTCTGAATACGTGCAAACTCCTCCTTATCATAGTCAACCGGAAGGTCTATCCATCCAAGGAAGTCATTTCCTGCACCTGATTTGCTTACAAGTACATCTTTTGCATCATTTGCAATCTTTGCCATAGACTTGATTTCGTCCTCTGACACAATACCATTTGTTAATGAGTAATCAAATTTTACCTGTGTTCCCATTATCGTAATCCTCCATTTCTGTGTTAAAACACCTTTGATTTGTGTTATTGCGGTAATCTATTGCATTATAGCTTAAAAGCAATAACATCTAAATTTAAGATATCTCATTTATTATAAGCGTGGCAAAACTAAAATTCCCACCCTTATATAATATAAATTATCCCCTATCATTTCAAGTTTAATTTTTTGATTTATTTATAAGAAATTTCTGAAATTTTAATATAATTACCTCTGGTACTCCAAATTTCCAAACTTCGTATATTGCGACAGCCACGCAAGTTCAACCGGACCGGTCGGACCGCTTCGCTGTTTTGCCACTATGACTTCCGCCACACCTTTTTTCTCCGAATCCGGATTATAATATTCATCTCTGTATATAAACATTACAATATCCGCATCCTGCTCTATCGCTCCCGATTCACGAAGGTCTGAAAGCATCGGTCTTTTATCAGGTCTTGACTCAACGGCACGGGAAAGCTGTGACAAAGCTATTACTGGAACGTCAAGTTCTCTTGCCATTACCTTAAGCGAACGCGATATATCAGATATTTCCTGCTGTCTGCTGTCACTTTTTCTTTTGCCCGCACCCGTCATAAGCTGAAGATAATCTATTATAACAAGGTCAAGTCCCTGTTCTATTTTTAATTTACGGCATTTCGAGCGGAGTTCCGATGCCGTAATTCCTGATGTATCATCGATTACAAGATTTGAATTTCCTATTTTTCGTACACTTCCTACAAGTTTGTCCCAGTCATCATCTTCCAAATCACCGGTTCGTATCTTTTGCGAATCTACCATTGAATTCATGGCAAGCATACGTTTTACAAGCTGTTCTTTACTCATCTCGAGACTGAACAAAGCTATTGTACTGTTGCTGTGAAGTGCCACATACTCGGCAATATTCAGCACAAATGCTGTTTTACCCATTGCCGGTCTCGCCGCTATAAGTATAAGGTCGGATTTTTGCAATCCTGCCGTTTTAGCATCTAAATCTCTAAAGCCTGTTTCAAGACCCGTGATGTTTCCTTTTTGTTTAGCCGCCTTTTCTATACTGTCAAGAGTTCTGAGCACAACGTCTCTGATTGGCTCAAACTCACTTCCTCCACGCTGCTGTATTACATCAAACACGCTTTTTTCGGTGTCCTCGAGAATATCCTCTAACGGCTGGCTGTCCATGTAACACTCTCTTGTAACCTGTTCTGTTACCTTGATAAGTCTTCTTAAAACAGCCTTTTCATGTACAATCTCCGCATAAAATTTTACATTTGCCGATGTGGGAACACTTGCTAAAAGTTCTCCTAAATATTCCACACTGTAAAGTTCAGGTGTGACTTCCTTCTCACGAAGCTTATTCTGGATAGTGACCAAATCGGCTCCTATCCCGTCTCTGTACATTTCAACAAGAGCATCAAAGATAATTCCATATTGCTGTTGATAAAATTCTCCTGCTGTAAGTATCTCGGAACATACCATTATAGCATCCGAATCTAACATCATCGCTCCTATAACAGCTTTCTCCGCTTCCACATTGTTAGGCGGAAGTCTCTTTATCACTTCTTCTTCCAATTTTTTTACCTCTTAAGCCTCTTTTACGACAACTCTAAGTTCAGCTGTCACTTCCTTGTGAAGCTTTATCTTGACATTGAAAATTCCCGGACTTTTGATAGGTACATCAAGTTCCATTTTCTTTTTGTCAAGTTCATAACCAAGCTGGCTTTTTGCTGCTGCCGCAATCTCTTTTGTTGAGACAGAGCCGAAACTTCTTCCGCCTGAACCTGTTTTTATTGAAACTGTAACCTGTTTTTCCTCGAGTTCCTTTGCAAACTCTTTTGCAGCCTCAAGTTTTTCCTTTGCAAGCTTCTCTTCATTTTTCTTCTGAAGTTTAAGCTCATTTAAATTGTTTGATGTTGCCTCAACACCAAGTTTCTTTTTTAATATAAAATTTCTGGCATATCCGTCGTTTACCTTTACAATCTCTCCTTTTTTTCCAAGAGATTTTACATCTTCTAATAATATTACCTGCATATCTATATTTCTCCTTCCTCTATCATCCTGTCTATTTCTTCTCTAATCATATCTTTTACAGCTTCCACTTCAACATTCTCAAGCTGTGCCCCCGCCATATTTATATGACCGCCGCCGCCAAACTGCTCCATCATAATCTGGACATTGACTTCGTCAATTGAACGTGCACTTATATACACTTTCCCTCTATATTTTGTAAGTACAAATGAAGCTTTAACTCCATTTATGTCGAGAAGTGAATTTGCAATTTTGGATGCAAATACAGTCGGTGATTCTATTCCCTCACTCTTGCTTTCTGCTATTGCAAATGCATCCTTGTAAAGCTCCGTATCCTGTATAGCCGCCGCTCTTATCTTATATTCGTCAATGTCCTCCCTGAAAGCCTTTCTTATGCGAACCGCATCAGCTCCGTTTCTTCTCAGATAAGCCATTGCCTCGAAAGTCCTGACACCCGTTTTATTTGAAAAATAATTTGTATCAATCATAATGCCGGCATACATTGCCTCGGCTTCTGCTGATTTAAGCTTAAGACCATTGCCGATATACTGTGAAATCTCAGCAACCATTTCACTCGCAGACGATGCATATGGCTCAATGTAAAACAATACCGCCTTATCAATCGCATCTCCCGCCTGTCTGTGATGGTCTATCACTACAACAGACTGAGCCTGCTCAATAAGTTCCGGGCATTCTGTATAACTTGCTCTATTTACATCTACAATTACAAGTACCGTATTTTCATCTACAAGTTCTTTTGCCTCGTCACCTGTAACAATCATGTCACCCTCGTATTCTTTTGTATAAAATCTGTCTCTTATAGGTTTAACTGACTGATTTACCTCATTTAATACGACATTCGCTTTTCTGTTAAGCGTCTTTGCAATGCGGTATATACCTATTGAAGCACCGAAAGAATCGACATCACCTATAGAATGTCCCATTACGACAACTCTTTCCTTGCCCTCTATAAGTTCTTTTAAAGCATGTGCTTTTACTCTCGCTTTTACCCTTGTATTTCTTTCTATCTGAACACTTTTTCCACCGTAGAATTTTTCCTGGTCAACAGATTTGACTACAGCCTGGTCGCCACCTCTTCCGAGTGCAAGATCTATGGCAGCACGCGCAAGGTCATATCTCTCAACAAATGTATCTCTGCCCACACCAATACCAATACTTATGGTTGCACTTGATTCATTTCCGAGATTTATATCCCTTATTTCTTCTAAAATTGCAAAACGATTTGAACATATCTCCGCAAGATAACTCTGTTTAAATAAAAACAAAAATTTATCCTTCTCCAGTTTTTTAGAGATTGCATCTATCCCCTGCATGTATTTATTGATTTTTCTGTCTATCAGAGCCATAATCAGCGACTGCCTAATTTCATCGATGCTGTCGATAAGCTCATCATAATTGTCAATATATAAAAGACCCACAACAAGATTTTCCGCTTCTCTCTTCTGCTCAAGTTCCATCATGTCAGTCTCATCATACAGGAATACAGAAATGAGCCTGCTGTTATCCATAAGCTGATTTATGTCAGTTTTTACCATCTCATCATCCGGTGAGTCTGATACAATAAGTTTCATAACAGCACGATAATATTTATCTTCTGTTTTTACATGTATCACCTTAATCTCATCAGAGTCCGGCAGACTGTCTATTGTAATTTCCTCAAATATGTTTGAAATGTTTCTTCTTGCCGCTTTTTTGTTGACTATGACTGATACAAATTCATCATTGCCCCACAGCATATGACCATCATCGCTCAGAATTGCAAACGGAACAGTCAATGTTTTCATCATCCGCATTTGCATTTCACCATAGTTTGTAGCAAATTCTATAAGATCTTTCTTGAGCTTTCTTCTACCGGAAAAATTTATAAGAAAAGCTATCAACAAATAAATAACAGTGTAAAACACACCCATTATACCGGCTTTAACTGACACTGAAAAAAGCTGAACTGTCATTAAAATAAATAACAATCCAAAAAACAGAGGCCATCTCAAATAGGTCTTAAGATTTCCTCTAAGCCTTATTCTATGTTTCATTCTATACATTATTCTCCATTCCTGCACAACATACTGTGCCTGCATGTTTTTTGCACATTACAAAGTTTCGCCAGAAACTTTTAATATGAACACTTTAGTGTTCATTATATCATCAACAGATATTTAGCGTCAAACTTTACTATTTTTCCCATCTGCCTGAAGCACCACACGGAAGTACCAACCCATTTGATGATACAGGAAGTCCGATTTCCTGTGCTTCAACTTTTCCACCTGCTTTTTTCACAAGTTCTGTATTCAACATGTATGAAAGAACCGCCGGCTGAAGACCTGTCGTATATGAATTTATAAGGAAGAAAAGCGGGTCATCCGATAATATCTGAGTACATAATTGTATAAATGGATGTATTTTTTCTTCTATCTTCCATATCTCACCTTTAGGTCCTCTTCCATATGAAGGCGGATCCATAATAATTCCATCATACTTATTTCCACGTCTTATTTCTCTCTCAACAAATTTAACGCAATCATCAACAAGCCATCTTATAGGTGCTTCTGAAAGTCCTGATGCTGCCGCATTTTCTTTTGCCCAGGTAACCATTCCCTTTGATGCATCCACATGTGTAACACTGGCTCCTGCCGCTGCTGCCGCAAGTGTCGCACCACCCGTATATGCAAACAGATTTAATACTTTTACAGGTCTTTTGGCATTTCTTATCTTTTCTCCAAACCAGTCCCAATTCACCGCCTGCTCCGGAAACAATCCCGTATGCTTGAACTTGAAAGGCTGCAGGTTAAACACTAATTTGCCGTATTTAATCTGCCATGTATTTGGAAGATTAAAAAATTCCCATTCACCTCCGCCTTTGTTGCTTCTGTGATAATGACCGTTCATCTTCTTCCAGCCTTTTGCCTTTTTAGGCGTATCCCATATAACCTGCGGGTCAGGTCTGACAAGGATATAGTCTCCCCATCTCTCCAGCTTTTCACCGTCTGACGTATCTATTACCTCATAATCTTTCCAATTGTCTGCAATCCACATTTATCTTCCTCCATTATAAAAATTTTGATATTTCTTTTAACATCTCATCTACCTTGATTGGTTTTGAAATATGAGCATTCATTCCTGATTTTAAAGACTCCTCAACGTCTTCTGCAAAGGCATTCGCACTCATTGCAACTATAGGTATCGTCTTTGAATCTTCCCTGTCGCCGCTTCTCAATCTCATTGCCGCCTCATGCCCGTTCATAACCGGCATATTTATGTCAAGAATAATGAAATTATATGTTCCCGGCTCACTGTTTTCAAACTCTTCAACAGCCTGTAAGCCATTTTCCCGTACAGTTACCTTTGCACCATACATTTCAAGCACTGTCTTTGCAATCTCCGCATTAAGCTCATTATCCTCTGCCATAAGAATCCTTTTACCGTCAAGCTTAGAAACTTCAGGTTCATCATCATCTTTCAATGCTGTGTACCTATCACTTTCCTCCTTGCTCGGATAAGAAAGCTTTATTTCAAAACAGAACTCTGAACCTTTTCCAAGCTCACTCTGAACTTCAAGTTTTCCTCCCATAAGATGAACAAAATTGTTGCTTATGGCAAGTCCCAGTCCGGTTCCTCCATACTTTGAAGAAGAATTCTGCCCTGCCTGTTCAAACGCTATAAATATCTTTTTCTGATCCTCTCTACTGATTCCAATACCATTATCTTTGATACTGAACTTAATCCTTGCTGCCTTTTTGTCCGAATATACCTCCTGTATTCTGACTGTAATTTTTCCATTTTCATGTGTAAATTTCAGTGCATTTCCCGCTATATTTATAAGTATCTGACTTAATCTGAGTTCATCCCCCACAACAATAGGCCTTACATAATCCCTTTTAAGCTCAAATGTAATATTTTTTTCATCAGTCTGCGGTCTCATAAGCATTTCAACCTTATCTGCTATCTTATCAAGACTCATTGTTCTGCTGACCAATGTCATTCGACCACTCTCAATTTTTGAAAGGTCGAGTATATCATTTATAAGTGTAAGCAGATGCTGTGATGAACTCTCAATCTTATCAAGACATTCCTCAACCTTATTCATATCTGACATATTTGCCTTAGCTATGTCTGTCATTCCGATAATAGCATTCATCGGAGTTCTTATTTCATGAGACATATTTGAAAGAAAAGCTGTTTTCGCTTTATTGGCAATATCAGAATGAAGCTTTAACACATACCCGCCAAGAATATTTGAATATTTCAACAGATATTTCTTTTCATTTCTCTTAAACGCCCCTTCTTCTCTTTCAAAAACAACCCCGCCCCTTATCCTTCCCTCGGATACAATGATACATATAATGGCATTATTCAACATATTTTTGTATGTATTTAAGCCACGTATCTCGCAATACTTCTTTATTTCATCATCTGAAAAATCAAAAATCACCCGTCTGCTTTTCTTTATTTCATTAAGTATCTTTATATCTAAATGATTATTTGCGGCAAACTCTTTATCAACATATTTTTTATCGGACGACCACTGATAAGACAGATGTGCATTGTTTCTGTCATCCTCAAATTCATACACACTCACCCTGTTTAAATGATAAAACAGCCCTGCTCTTGCGAGTGCTATCTGAAGCGAACTTCTAAGGTCTTTTGACTCGACAAACAGCTTTTCTATATCTTTTACAAGTCTCTCATCCTGTTTAAACTCGCTCTCATCTGAAACTTTCTCCGCATCAAAACTCTCATCTTCCAAATATTTATCTGCGACTTCATGTTCTTTGTCTTTCTCCTGCACCTTTTCATTGTTTTCTAAATCGTCTGCTCTCTGTGCTTTTGCATATTTTAATGCAACTTCAAAAAGTTTCTCAAACCATGCCTTGCCTGTATGATAACCAAAATAATATTTTATTCTGTTAATCTCTTTTTCACCTACATAAATGTTTGACAAAACACGGCTTATCTCTCTGCGAAGTTTTCTGACATTTATCAAATCACAGTTAGGTATAAAAAACATAAACGCTGCTCCCGGCAGCTTTGCCACATAAACTTTCTTCTCACTTCCAAATTTTCTAAGTTCACCGGCAATCATTACTATAAGATTATCAGCATAAATATCCCCATAACATTCAACTATGTCATTCATGTTTTTTATGTTGATTATCATAACTTCATGTATTCTGTCAGGCTCCTGTTCTTCAAGCTCTATTGCAATCTGTCTCACTCTCTCAAACGAATATAAACCTGTTAATGCATCCCTCTGTCTTGCAATTCTTTCTCTTTCTTCCCTCTCTTTCTCGCTTGTAATGTCGCACAATCGTCCTACTACAAGTTCCAGCTTGCCATAATCATCATATACGGCATTTCCTTCATAACGAAACCACTTCTCAACTTTTTTATCATTCTCTTCAAACTTAGCTCTAAATATATCTGACTGCTCCTTCTTCGTTCCAAAAACCATATCAAATATTTTCTTTCTTGTTTCATCATCAAACCAGACGCAATCTGATATAAAATCCATCGCATTTTTTATGACAACATCTTTTCTATCTCCTGTCATAGATGCATTAGCATAATACTCATCATTAAGCATATCATACTCAAATATAATATCATTTGAGTTTTTCATTGCTATATTCATATGCGTATCTTTTCTTATAAGTTCATCTATTAACTCTCTCTGTTTTATAATATATGTTCTAAATCTCCTAGCCATATATCTTAAAACAGGGAATATAATAAGAAATTCTAAAGTAATTCCCGTCACAAGCGGAAAATATACCTGTACAAAAGTTTCTCCTGTATATACATACTTCAACATTTCAATCGACCTGAAAATATATGCTATCAAAAAACATATATACGTCAGAATCATCACCTTGGTAGTAAGATATTCATCAAAATAAAGACAGCTCACTATAACCGCAAACAGCATCGTAGCATAAATACCTATACGATACTGTGTTGAAAATACAGACACACAAAGAATACTGCATGTCAGATTATAGTATTTTATAAAATTTTGTGACTTTGATAATCTAATAACTATGCTTGGAGATATTCCACAAAATGTTCCCACTGCAAAAGCTACAATACACATTCTTCTGCTTATCTCAAACATCCCCAGATAATTAAGAACCAGCATGAACCAGATAATTATTGCCGCTCCAAACATCCATTTACAGACCTGTTTATTTACTTCTTTTTCATTCTCTATAAAAAACGGTGTATTATTCATAATTCTCCTCAATCCAATTACAAATATAATCCTCTTTCCTCTTTAAATTTTATTGCACCTAATTCACATGATATTATAACATTTTCGTTTACAAAAAAAAAGATATAGACAACTCAATGCCTATATCTTTTTAATTTAAACAGTACGCTTTGCCGTAACCGGCAAATTTTTATGCTTTGAACTAAAATTCTAATGTGCAAGTATAACTTTCTTAGGACATTTAGCAGCACATGCTCCACATCCCTTACACTTGCTCTGGTCAATATGTGCAATATTATTCTCTACATGAATTGCATCAAATTTACATGTCTTTTCACAAAGACCGCATCCGATACATCCTGTATCACATACTGACATAACCTTTGGTCCCTTATCTTTATTTGAACAAGCAACTGACCATTTTGCATCATATGGTATAAGCTCGATAAGTCCGTTTGGACACTCCTCTGCACACTTACCACATGCAACACATTTTTCTTTATCTACTATCGCAACACCATGTTCTACATGAATTGCATCAAATTTACATGCTGCAACACATGAGCCAAAGCCCATACATCCAAATGAACATGCCTTATCACCACGTCCCGGAATTGCTGCTGCTCTCTTACAATCTGAAATTCCGTAATAGTTTGCCTTGATTCCCGCCTTGTCACATGTTCCTGAACATTTGACATATGCTACCATCTTGACACTTTCTCCTGCTGCAACTCCCATAACATTTCCTATCTTTTCAGCAACTGCTGCTCCACCTACAGGACATGCATTTACAGGAGCTTCTCCTGCTGCAATTGCCTTTGCCAAAGCATCACATCCGGCATATCCGCAGCCACCGCAGTTATTTCCCGGAAGAAACTCTCTGACTTCGATTTCTTTTTCATCAACAGGAACTGCGAATGCCTTTGCCGCAAATCCCAAAAGGAGTCCTATAAGAAGACCTATCAAACCAACAACTACCGCTGCCATTATTACGCCTGTCATTTATACTCCCCCTTTCTAAACAAGACCTGCAAAGCCGCAGAATGCAATTGCCATTAAGCTGGCTGTTACAAGTACAATTGGTGTTCCCTTAAAAGAATGTGGAATATCGTTAAATTCGATTCTCTCACGGATACTAGCCAATATAACAATAGATACGAGGAAACCAAGTGCTGTAAATAAGCCTGTAACAACACTTTCTATAAAGTTGCAGCCGTTTGTGATGTTGTTGAGTGCAACACCTAAAACCGCACAGTTTGTTGTGATAAGAGGAAGGTATACACCAAGTGCCTCATAGAGAGGTGGCATAAACTTTTTTAATACCATTTCAACAAACTGAACAAGAGCCGCAATTATAAGGATAAATGCGATAGTTTCCAGATACGCAAGTCCCAAAGGAACAAGAATAAAATAATATATCGGATAAGTAATGGCAGATGCTATCGTGATAACGAATGTAACTGCCGCACCCATACCTGCTGCCGTTTCAACTTTCTTTGATACACCGAGGAAAGGACAGATACCGAGGAACTGACTAAGTACAACATTACTTACCAACATTGATGAAATCATAATTACAAATAAATTCACTTAAATCAATCCTCCTTTTTCTGAGCTTCGGCTGCTTTTGCTGCCGCCTCTTTTGCTTTTGCTGCTGCTTCCTTTGCTGCCTGAGCTTTTGCTGCCTTTGCTGCAACTCTCTCAGCCTCAACAAGACCTTTATTTGCTGCACAGCTTGAACCTATACAGCTTGCGCAGTTACCGCCACAGGCGATATTTGTATCATTTGTCTCAACATTTGTAGCAGAAGGCATTTTGAGTTTGTTCTGCAATGCCGTAAGGAATGAGAGAACAAGGAATGCTCCCGGTGCAAGTACGAAGAATGTAATATGATAATCCTCAGGAATAAACTGATGATTAAATATAGCACCACTTCCCAAAATTTCACGGCAGATACCGATACATGTAAGACCAAATGTGAAACCAAGTCCCATACCAAGTCCATCAAATATTGATGGAAGTACAGGATTTTTAGAAGCATAAGCCTCTGCTCTACCAAGAATGATACAGTTTACAACGATAAGCGGAATATAAACACCTAATGCTTTGTTGAGTGACTGCATATATCCCTGTAATAAAAGCTGTATTATCGTTACGAATGAAGCAACGATTACGATGAATGCCGGAATACGAACCTTATCCGGAATAACTTTTCTAAGTAATGATATAAATGCATTGGAAAGTATAAGAACTGCCGTTGTCGTAAGTCCCATGCCAAGTCCGTTTATGGCTGAAGATGTAACGGCAAGAGTAGGACACATACCAAGCATCATTACAAAAGTCGGATTTTCGGTAATAATACCGTTTTTTAATCTCTCTGTACAAGAACTCATGTCTTTACCCCCTTACTTTCCGGTCTGAGCTGCGACAAATTTCAGAGCTACATTGACAGCTCTTGTCACGGCTTTACTTGTAATGGTAGCACCTGAAATAGCATTAACTGTGCCGTTGTCTGCACTTCCGCTGCCATCCTTTACAACTGATAATGTTTTGTCTGATTTCATTCCTACATACTGGCTGTTCCAAGTCTCTTTTGTTGAATTCTGACCAAGACCAGGTGTCTCGTTGCTCGCATCAAGAATCTGAATGCCAACAACCTCGCCCTCATTTGTGATACCAAGTGCAATAGTTACTGCTCCGCCGTAGCCTTTTCCACTTACTTTAAGAACATAACCTGTCTGTGAACCGTCTTTAGAAGCAGTTCTTGCCTCGATAATTTCTTCGCTTGTATATGAGAATGTATCATCATCAATCTTACCTGCTGCAACATCCTTTTGGAATGATTCAACAGCTTTTGTAAGGGTGTCATCTGCTTTAAACTCTGCATCCTTATAAACAGCAGCATACGCTTCATTTGTAGCTTTCTCGTCTGCGGCTGCTATAGGTCCTTTTGTAATTGTATAAACTCCACCGAGCATAACACCTGCTATAATTGTTATAACAAAAAGCATAATCGCATCATGCATAAGTGTTGATTTGTTTTCATTATTTGCCATCTTTAATTCCCTCCTTTCCAAATGGAACAGGAATAGTCACCTTTTCAATCAATGGAACTAACAGGTTACAGATAATGATGGCGTAAGAAACACCTTCTGCAGATGCACCGAAAATACGGAATATTCCTGTAAGAATACCAAGAAGTACACCAAATATAATCTGTCCCTTCGGTGTGATAGGACTTGTAACATAATCTGTTGCCATGAAGAATGCACCGAGCATAAGACCACCACCGCAGATTTCAGCTGCAAGATATGTGAGATCAAAACCACGTCCGCCAAATATAAGTGCAAATATTGCAAATGTTCCAATATAGCATACAGGAATCTTCCATGTGATAACTTTCTTTATAAGAAGATATGCTGCACCAAGAAGAAGTGCAAGTGCTGAAGTCTCACCTATAGTTCCTCCGATAGTACCGATAAACATCTTAAGAACACTTGTGGCAACCTGTGTCTTGCCGTCACCGGATGCAAGAAGATCTGCTACTGCTGTAGCTTTGTCACCGTTTTTGATGATTGCAAGTGGTGTAGCTCCTGTAACACCGTCATATGTAAATGAAGTCATCTTTCCGGCAAATGAAATCATGAGGAAGCATCTTGCTCCGAGTGCCGGGTTCATAAAGTTCTGACCAAGTCCTCCGAAAAGCTGTTTTACTATAATAATCGCAAACACACTTCCGAGTATAGCCATCCATACAGGGAATGTAGATGACAGGTTGAGTGCCAAAAGCAATCCTGTAAGTGCTGCACTTCCGTCACTTACCGTAACCGGAAGTTTCATAGCCTTCTGCCAGATGTACTCAGTAAGTACAGCCGCAGCAACGCAGGCTACAATAAGTATCGCTGCCTTATATCCGAAATTATATATACCAACGATGGTAGCGGGCATAAGTGCGAGAAAAACATCCCACATGATACTTTTCGTAGAAGATTTGTCACGAACATGTGGTGATGATGAAATATTTAATAAATTACTCACCTTTTATCCCTCCTATTTCTTTCTTCTCTGAGCTGCCACATACTGACGAGCCTGCTTAAATGTCTGTGTAAGAGGACGTTTTGCCGGACATACATAAGTACAGCTTCCGCACTCGTAACACTCCATACCGTTAAGTTTTACAAATGTATCATAATCATTATGCATAGCTGCCTGTGCCATCTTCTGAGGTACAAGGTTGCCAGGACAGGCCTGAACACAGCGGCCGCATCTGATACATGGTGACGGCTCATTCTCAGCAACTTCGTCCTTTGTCAGTGCCAAAATAGAAGAAGATGTCTTTGTGACAGGAACATTGAGATCAAACATGGCAAATCCCATCATAGGACCACCTGAAATAATCTTTGCAGGATCCTGCTTAAATCCTTCACCTTCTGCTACAAGGTCTGCATGGTTGCAGCCTATACGCACATTAACATTGACAGGAGTATTGAACGCATCGCCGGTAAGTGTCATAACTCTGGTAATAAGAGGTGTCTGCTTACAGACAGCTCTGTAAATAGCTATAACCGTAGATATATTGTCAACTATGCATCCTGCATCAGCCGGAAGCTTTGCAGAATAAATCTTTCTCCCTGTAATGGCAGAAATAAGAGTACGCTCACCACCCTGCGGATACTTTGTCTTTAAAGGCATAACCTCTATACGGCTTTCTCCCTGGGCTGCCTGCTTCATCTTTTCAATGGCATCAGGCTTGTTGTCCTCGATTCCGATAACTCCCTTTGCCTTGTCAAAAAGTTTAAGTATGACTTTAAGTCCTCCGATAATCTCTTCCGGACATTCAAGCATCTGTCTGTAATCAGATGTAAGATACGGCTCACACTCAGCACCATTTACAAGAATATAATCAATCTTGTCAGGCTCCTTTGGTGTAAGTTTTACATTTGTTGGAAAACCTGCACCACCCATACCTACAATACCAGCTTCTTTTACAATGTTTCGAATCTCGTCATTTGACAGTTTGGTGTAATCCCTATCCTCACCAAGTCCTTCAATTCCTGTGTATTCTCCATCATTTTCAACAATCACGCAGGTTGCCTTAGCTCCGTTCAAAAGCATTCTAGGCTCAACTGCCTTTACAGTTCCAGAAACTGAGCTGCAGATATTTGCTGAAATAAATCCGCTAGCTTCACCAATTTTTTGTCCAACAAGTACTTTATCACCTTTTTGTACAACAGGTGTTGCCGGTGCACCGATATGCTGTGACATAGGAAAAACCATATCACCTTTAGGCATAACAGTCTTTATAGGCAGGTCTTTGGACAATTCCTTTCCCTCGTAAGGATGAACACCCCCACGAAATGTTGCTTCACTCATTCTGGTTCCCCTTTCTTTATAATTTTTTATATTTTTTGCCCCATATCACCAAATAATATATGTATGAAACATATGCATATTCAATGATTTTCATATGTACATTCACCCTATTGTTCCTTATGACAAAAAATATAATATCCCGACTTTTATTGTACCATTTTACCGAGAATTGTCAATCTGAATGGTGAAAAACTAAGCATAATCGCCAAAAACCATTTTAGCAACTGTCAAAAATATATCAATAGACACAGGCAGACCATCAACTTTCCATAAAAGTAATTATTACAAATGTAACCAACACCATCTAAAATACGATATGATTAGTGAACGGCTAAATACAGTAGGAAAGAAGGTGAAAATTTGGAAGACGAAAAAATCGTTCAGTTGTATTTTAATCGTGATGAGAATGCAATTAAATATACAGCAGATAAGTATAGCTCAAAACTCTGTAATATTTCTTATAAAATAGTCAGAGATACATGTACGGTGCAGGAGTGTGAAAATGATACATATATGGAAACTTGGAAACGAATACCACCGAGCAATCCAAAGGATTATTTTTTTGCTTTTCTTGCCCGGATTATTCGTACTATCTCCATTGACAGATACAGGAAAGAAACCAGCCTTAAAAGAAATTGCAATATTGTTGAACTGTCTAAAGAGCTTGATAACTGTATTCCTGCAATTGATAGTGTTGAAAGTGAAATTGAAGCAAAACTGCTAGGTGAAATGGTTAGTCGTTTTTTATATACATTATCAGATGAAAAACAGATAATGTTTGTGCGTAGATACTTTTATATGGAGAGTATAGCTGAAATTGCAAAACATTTGTCAATTACCGAAAGCAAAGTGAAAACTTCACTGTTCCGAGTACGCGGCAAGCTTAAAATCTATCTTGACAAGGAGGAATTTCTATGAATATGGACAAATTATATTGTATTGGTTATATTGATGACGAACTCATTGAAAAAGCTGATAAGTATATTTCAAAAAAAAGAAGTGTACTTTTAAAAAATGGACTGCTCTGACAGCAAGTTTTATAACAATATTTCTTATCTTTGCAGCTCTTATTTCATTTAAGAACAAAAATACCATAACAGCATATGCATATGTAACAAATGAAAAAATCACTTCAACCGCAGCAGTAATAAAAACCGGAACCATTAGTGACAGTGGTGAAATGAAAGGCCATCAGCTTATTTTTTATATTTTAGGAGAAAATATAGAAAAAATCAGATTTTCCTGCAAAAATCAGCAGCTTGATTTCAAAGACTGGAAAGAAAAAAGAAACGAATATGCAAATGCACAGAATTTTGAAATTTCGTATGGTAATAATAAAAAAGAATACAAATACCTTACAATTTCATGGATACCAAATAAAACTATTAGTGAATTAAGTGATAATGAAAATGCAAAAATCAAAAATCTTGCAAAAGAATTGAAAGAAGATATAATTGTCATGGAGGTTACTTTTAAAAATGGAAATACAGCAACAAAAGCTATATCAATTTCACTATCTGATAATGGAAAATTTTTAGCTTCATTTAGTGATTACAAAATCAAAAAAACAGATAAATTTGTCAGGCGTTCAAATGATAAACCCCTCAATAGTACTTATATTGATAAAAATGAAAATACAAACAAAATATCTTCAATAAAAAATGAAAAGAAATCAGTATATAAATTATCAAAAAAACAAATTAAAAAAGCTGAAATTGCCGCAATCAGATACTATTCAAAAACCATCTTTACAGTAAATTACATTAAATTTGATAAAAAAGGCAGTGCAAAACTGCATGGTAAAAAATATAAATTTATCGTAAATGTGAGCAAAGAAGGTATTGTACAGAACCCGGACAGAATGATAATTTTGAAAAAAAATCGCAAAGGCATATGGAAAGTTACAAATGAAGGTTATTAGCGAAAAGTCAAGATGAACTCCCCTGATAGTGTAAAAACAGGCATAAGTAACATTGCGTATATGATGTTCTGCTTATGCCTGTTTTTATTATTTACTAAGCTGCTAACGGGATTTGAACCCGTGGCCTCCGCCTTACCAAGGCGACGCTCTACCTCCTGAGCCATAGCAGCAATCATAGCAAATATTATATATTACTTTGTGCTGTATTTCAAGTATTTTTTAGATTTTATATTTATACCAAAAATGAAATTTTAAATTCCACTGCCATATAGGGCGGTGGAATTCAGTCCTGCACAGTAGATATTTACTCTTTCATACATCAGTGTTATTGTAA